>NZ_QAIW01000146.1:0-8710 GCF_003061285.1 Stenotrophomonas sp. HMWF003
TTCACCGAGGTGAAACGTTGTTGCCGATGCCGCTTCGTCGTTTGCCCCGAGAGGCTTTCGTCGTTGCGAGCCGCCTATTATGTCAGGCTTTTCGTTTCCGTCAACACCTTCTTTCGAAGTGGTTGGCGTCCGGTTACTTCCGCGGTTGCCGCCTTGCGGCGACCCCTGCGTCGGGGGAGGGAAAGTATGTCCCTTTCCACCTCGTTTGTGAAGGGGGTGGGACGACTTTTTTCACGCTGCCGCCCTCCCATTCATCCTATAGGGGTCCGGAACTGCCCGAACCCCTTGTGCCACTTAGGCCGAGACCAGCAGGACCCGGGCGAAGTTGCGCTTGCCCACCTGCACCAGACCTTCGAAACCGGGCACGAACACCTGCTGGGCGTCCTCCACGACCTCGCCATCCACCTTCACCGCACGCTCTTTGAGCTTGCGGGAGGCTTCGGAGTTGCTCGGGGTGAGCCCGGCAGCGGTGAGCAGCGCGCCAATCCGCAGGCCTTCGGCCGGGATCACCACTTCCTGCAGCGGCAACAGGGTCACATCGCCCTGCCCGGTCACGGCCGCATTCCAGCCGGCGATGGCCTGTTCGGCCGCGGCGGCGTCATGGAAGCGGGTGGTGAGCTCACGGGCCAGGCGCAGCTTGACCTCACGCGGGTTCAGGCCGCCGGCCTCCACCTGCTGGCGCAGGCTGAGCGCTTCAGCCTGGCTGATATCAAAGGAGAGCAGCTCGATCCAGCGCCACATCAGGTCGTCGCCGATCTTCATGGTCTTGGTGACGATGTCGATGGCCGGTTCGCTGATACCAATATAGTTGTTGAGCGACTTGGACATCTTGGCCACGCCGTCCAGGCCTTCCAGCAGCGGCATGGTCAGCACGATCTGCGGCTTCTGGCCGTAGTGCTCCTGCAGGCCGCGGCCCATCAGCAGGTTGAACTTCTGGTCGGTGCCGCCGAGCTCGACGTCCGCCTCCAGCGCCACCGAGTCGTAGCCCTGCACCAGCGGGTACAGGAACTCGTGCAGGGCGATGGACTGCTGGGCGGCATAGCGCTTGGCGAAGTCATCGCGCTCCAGCATGCGTGCCACGGTGTGCTGGCCGGCCAGGCGGATCATGTCGGCCGCGCCCATCGTGCCGAACCACTCCGAATTGAAGCGCACCTCGGTCTTGTCGCGGTCCAGCACCTTGAAGACCTGGTCCTCATAGGTGCGCGCGTTGGCCAGCACGTCGTCCTTGCTGAGCGGCTTGCGGGTGACGTTCTTGCCCGACGGGTCGCCGATCATGCCGGTGAAGTCGCCGATCAGGAAGATGACCTGGTGGCCGAGGTCCTGGAACTGGCGCAGCTTGTTCAGCAGCACGGTGTGGCCCAGGTGCAGGTCCGGCGCGGTGGGGTCGAAACCGGCCTTGATCCGCAGCGGGCGGCCGCTTTCCAGGCGCTGACGCAGCTCCTCGGGCTTGAGGACTTCGTCGGCACCGCGACCGATCAGGGCGATGGCTTCTTCAATCGATGACACGTGACAGCTCCCGGCAATGCCTTATTTATATGAATGACGTTAAGTACTAGTTAACCGCAAGCGCTTCACAAAAGCCAATAGGCACAAGGGTTTGACGCGGTATTTATACCTGTCTATGTTACCGACGTTTGGGCCCGCGCTCCCGGGCCAGCCAGGAACAGACCGACGATGCTCAATTCCGATCAAGGCCGCGCGCGCAAGACGCGCTTCAAGGAACGTCTCCACGTCCTCCACGACACCGCCCTGCATCGGAAGCTCAAACAGCATCTTCCCGCGGCCTTCAACCAGCGCTGGACGCGCCGGCACTGGATGCACGCCAGCCTGTTCGCCACCATCGGCGCCCTGGTGGCCACGATCGTGCCGGGCTTCTCGCACACCATTGAATCGCCCTACTCGGTCGGCCACTCCACGCTGGCCCTGCCGTTGCCGCCGCTGTCGCTGGAACGCCAGAAGCAGGTACCGGGCGACAGCTGGCAGGTGCTGCGGGTGCAGCGCGGCCAGACCCTGAGCAACCTGTTCGACGAGGCCGGCATTTCGGCCACGGTGATGCACCAGGTGCTGGAGCACCCGGGCGCGCGTGAGGCGCTGACCAAGCTGCGCCCCGGCGCGGAGATCGCCTTCGACCTGCCGCTGTCCGGCGACCTGCGCACCATCCGCTTCGACCGCGATGCCGACAACCGGGTCGAGCTGTCGCTGGCCGACGGCAAGATTGCCGAGAAGGTGATCAAGCGTGAGTCGTCCACCCGCCGCATCGTGGCCAGCGGGGAAATCACCAGTTCACTGTATGCGGCCGCGCGCAAGGCCGGGCTGTCGCCGTCGGCGATTGCGACCATGACCGACGAGATCTTCAAGTACGACATCGACTTCTCCAAGGACCTGCAGCCGGGCGACCGCTTCAGCGTGGTGCTGGATGAGACCTGGCGCGAAGGCGAGAAGGTGGACACCAGCAAGATCCTGGCGGCCACGTTCACCTCTGGCGGCAAGACCTACAGCGGCTTCCGCTTCGACCGCAACGGCAAGTCGGAGTATTTCGACGTGAGCGGGCGGCCGCTGAAGAAGAGCTTCATCCGCATGCCGATCCCGTTCGCGCGGCTGAGCTCCAGCTTCGGCGCGCGCAAGCACCCGGTGCTGGGCAAGATGCGCATGCACAAGGGCGTGGACTACGCCGCGCGTACCGGCACCCCGATCATGGCCGCCGGCGACGCCCGCGTGCAGTTCGCCGGCACCCAGCGCGGCTACGGCAACGTGGTGATCCTGGACCACGGCCGCGGCCACACCACCCTGTACGGGCACATGTCGCGCTTCGGGGCGATCAAGACCGGCCAGCGCGTGGCCCAGGGCACGGTGATCGGCTATGTGGGCTCGACCGGCATGGCGACCGGCCCGCACCTGCACTACGAGTTCCGCGTCAACGGCGAGCACCGCAACCCGCTGTCGGTAACGATGCCGCCGCCGGAGCCGCTGAAGGGTGCCGAGCTGGTGGCCTTCCGCGCGCAGACCGCGCCGGCGCTGGCCCGTATCCAGGGCATGGAAAAGCTGATCTACGCCGACGCCAGCCCGGCGCCGCAGGCCGCCCCGGCCGACGCCGAGGCCCAGACGCAGAGCGCCAGCGTGGCCAAGCCGACCAAGCGCAGCCGCGGCTGATCGCCCGGTACAGCGCGCGGACACGCGCGCATTGACGGCGGCAACGGGTTGCGCGGAAGCTGGGCGCACCCCGTTTTGACTGTGCCGCCATGACCGCTGTCGTTGACCCGCATACCCCGCTCTACCTGGGCCTGATGTCCGGCACCAGCGCCGATGGCATCGATGCCGCGCTGGTGCAGTTTCCCGAGGCGGGCGGCTGCCGGTTCGTGGCCGGCCACACCCATGCGTGGGACCCGGCGCTGCGCGCGGAACTGATTGCGCTCGGCGAAGGCGGCGCTGTCGAATCGCTGGATACGCTGGGGCGGATCGATGCGCAGATCGGGATCACCTTCGCCGCCGCGGCCAATGCCCTGCTGGAACGCAGCGGCGTGGACCAGGCGCAGGTGCGGGCGATCGGCTCGCACGGGCAGACCGTGCGCCACCGGCCGCTGGCCGACCCGGCCTTCACGATGCAGCTGGGCGATGCCAACCGGATTGCCGAAGCCACCGGTATCACCACCGTGGGCGATTTCCGCCGCCGCGACGTGGCGGCCGGGGGGCATGGCGCGCCGCTGATGCCGGCCTTCCACCTGGCCATGCTGGGGACCGCCGAGGAAGACCGGGCGATCCTCAACCTGGGCGGCATTGCCAACCTGACCCTGATTCCGCGCGACGGCGTGCCGCGCGGCTTTGATACCGGCCCAGCCAATGCGCTGATGGATGCGTGGTGCCAGCGCCATCGAGGCGTGCCGTTCGATGCCGACGGCGCGTTTGCGGCCAGTGGGCAGGTCGATGAGACGTTGCTGGCGCAGTGGCTGGCCGAGCCGTGGTTCGCGCTGCCGCCGCCGAAGAGCACCGGGCGCGAGCAGTTCCATCTGACGTGGGCAGAGGCGGCGATGGCCGAGGGCCAGCACGCGGCGGCCGATGTGCAGGCCACGCTGCTGGAGCTGACCGCCGCGACCGTGGCCGACGCGCTGCTGGCGCACCTGCCGGGCGCCACGCGGGTGCTGGTGTGCGGCGGCGGGGTGCGCAATCCGCAGCTGCTGCGGCGGCTGGCGGCGCGGCTGCCGGGGGTGGTGATCGAGTCGAGCGCGGTGCACGGGCTGGACCCGGATTACCTGGAGGCAATGGGGTTTGCGTGGTTGGCGCAGCGCACCTTGGACGGGTTGCCGGGGAACCTGCCGAGCGTGAGTGGGGCGCGTGGACCGCGGATTCTGGGGGCGATCCATCTGGCGTAGTGCCGGGCTCTGCCCGGCAATGGCAGACCTTGGCACGGGGAACACGAACAGCCGGGCAGAGCCCGGCTCTACACGCCCTGTGCGTCTGGCAGGGCCTGCAACGCGGCGATGGCGTCGGCCAGGGCGTCTACTTCCGGGCTCTGGAAGCCGCTGCGGACCTCCAGTTCACTGGTGAACAAGCCCTGCTCCAGCAGCACCACACAGGTGTATTCCCGGGTCCAGCCGCGTGCGACGGCCACGCGCCGGATGCGTTCGTTCAACAGCGGGTCCAGATCCCGCAGCAGCAGATCGACCATTGTTCTCCCCGTTGGCAAGCACCGCCCCCACGGCACAACGGGGTCGATCATGGCGCAGCGGGGGGCGCCGGGCAACCGCAAAGGTCAGGCCGCCGCGGCGCGTCTGCGCTGCTGCCGGATCAACAACGCGCACAGGATGACCACCGGGATGCCGATCAGCGCGGTGCCGGTGAAGAACAGCGCATACCCCTCCAGCAGGGTGCGGCCCTGGGCCAGCGACTGCACCGCCCAGCCGGAGAGGCCCTTCAGCGCCTTGCCCGGCATTGCATAGAACGAGCTCAGCAAGGCGTACTGGGTGGCGGTGTACCCGATGCTGGTGAGGCTGGACATGTAGGCGATCAATGCGGTGCCGGCAAAGCCGCCGGAGATGTTGTCGACGGCCATGGCGATGGCGAAGCTGGTCGGGTCCGGGCCGACATAGGCCAGCCACGCAAAGGCGAGGTTCGACGCCGGGCCCAGCACCGCGCCGACCAGCAAGGTGGCCAGTACGCCCCAGCGCACCGACACCAGGCCGGCAGCGGCAATGCCGATGAAGGTGGCCACCAGCCCGACCGAGCCACGCACCGCGCCCACGGTCTCCTCGGCCAGCCCGAGATCGACGTAGAACGGGTTGGCCATCGGGCCCATGATGAAATCGGCCATGCGGTAGATGCTGATGGCCAGCAGGATCAGGATCGCGCCACTGCGGTGTTCGCGCAGGAAGGCCACGAACGGGCCAACCAGTGCGTCGAACAGGCCGCGCGGCGTCCACAACGCGGCGGCCTGGGTCTGCACCGCCAGCTGCGCGCGCGCCGGCTCTTTGGCCATCACCACGGCCACCACGCCCAGCGCCATCAGCCCGGCCATGATTTCGTAGGAGATCTGCCAGCCCACCCGAGCGGCGATCAGCAGGATCAGCGCATCGGTCACCAGCAGCGCGGTGCGATAGCCCAGCGCCGCCGAGGAGGTCAGCAGCCCGAGCTGTTCACTGTTCTCGGCGATCTCGATGCGCCAGGCATCGATGACGATGTCCTGGGTGGCAGACGCGAACGCCACCACGGTGGCCATGACCCCGAACACCACCAGGTGTTCCCAGGCGATGCCAAGGAAGACGAAGTGGCCGCCCTTGGGCTGGACCAGCGCCATGCCCACCAGCGCCACGGCCACCACCAGCTGGGACAGCAGCATCCAGCCACGGCGGCGGCCGAAGCGCCCCAGCAGCGGCGCATTGACCTTGTCCACCAAGGGTGCCCACAGGAACTTCATCGAGTAGGCCAGGCCCACCCACGACAGGAAGCCGATGGTGGTGAGCTCGATGCCTTCCTTGCGCATCCAGAAGCCGAGCGTGTTGCCGACCAGGTAGATCGGCAGGCCGGAACTGAAGCCCAGCAGCAGCATGGCCAGCACCTTGCGCTGGCGCAGATTGGCCAGCACCCGTTGCCAGGGGCGGCGCGGCTTGGCGACCGCTTCACTCATGGGGCGTAGTCCACCGTGAACGGGGCATGGTCGGAGAAGCGCTCATCGCGGTAGATCGAGCAGGCGCGCAGGCGGTCGCGCAGGCCGGGGCTGACGAACTGGTAGTCGATGCGCCACCCGACGTTGTTGGCCCGGGCCGCGCCGCGGTTGCTCCACCAGGTGTAGTCCTCGCCCTGCGGGTGCAGCAGGCGGTAGGCGTCGGTCCAGCCCTGGCCGGCGGCGATGTCCAGCGCCTGGTCGTTATCCACGCACTGACCGTTGAGCCAGTCGCGCTCGGGCGGCAGGCAGCCGGAGTTCTTCTGGTTGGACTTCCAGTTCTTGATGTCGAGCGCCGAGCGCACGATGTTCCAGTCGCCGCAGAGCACGTAGTCGCGGCCGCTGACCAGCCACTGCGCCAGGATCGGGCGCAGCCACTCCATCACTTCGTACTTGAAGCCCTGCCGCAGGTCGCCCGAGCTGCCCGACGGGATATAGAAGGAGACCACGCTGAGGTTGCCGTAGCGGGCCTCGATGTAGCGGCCTTCGTCGTCGAACGGGGCCCAGCCGAGCGAGGTGATGACCTGGTCGGGCTCGCGCTTGCTGTAGATGGCCACGCCGCTGTAGCCCTTCTTGGTGATGGCGTCGCGGTAGAAGCAGTGGTGGCCGTCCGGGCGGAACATCGGGTCGGTCAGCTGGTCTTCCTGAGCCTTGGTCTCCTGGATGCAGAGCACGTCGGCGTCCTGGGCGCGGAACCAGTCGAGGAAGCCCTTGGTGGCGGCCGAACGGATGCCGTTGGCGTTGAAGCTGATGATGCGCATGCGGGTCCAGGTCTGAAACGGTAACCGGGAAAGCATACCGGGAAGACCTTGCCGCGGCGTGCCGGAATGCGGCGGCACAGTGTGCCGGCGGGGCCCCCTGCCCCGGCTGCGACCCCGCGCCGCGGGGCCCCGCAGGGCGAAAAATGCGCCCATGCATTAGGATTTGCGGTCCAAATGAATTGAATAGAGTCCTGATGAGCGACCATCGCCACCGTTTCCTGCAACTGGCCCTGACCGCCGATGCCCTGCGTTTCGGCCAGTTCACCCTCAAGTCGGGCCGCCTGAGCCCCTATTTCTTCAATGCCGGCCGCTTCGATTCGGGCGCGCGCATGGTCCAGCTGGCCGCCTGCTACGCCGACGCGGTGGAAGCCACCGGACTGAAGTTCGACGTGGTGTTCGGCCCGGCCTACAAGGGCATCCCGCTGGCCACCGCGACCGCCTGCGAGTTCGCCCAGCGCGGCCGCGACCTGCCGCTGTCGTTCAACCGCAAGGAAGCCAAGGCCCACGGTGAAGGTGGCAACCTGATCGGCGCGGACATGAATGGCAAGCGCGTGCTGATCGTGGACGACGTGATCACCGCCGGCACCGCCATCCGCGAGGCCCTGGGCATCATCAAGGACGCCGGTGGCACCCCGGCCGGGATCGTGGTGGCGCTGGACCGCCAGGAGATCGCCTCGGAAACCGACCGCCGGTCGGCGGCGCAGTCCGTGGCCGAGGAAGCCGGCATTCCGGTGGTGGCCGTGGCCACGCTGGCCGACCTGCTTGATTTTGCCTCCGGAAATCCGGAACTTGTGGGGTACCGGCAGCCGCTGGAGGACTACCGGTCCCGCTACGGCACCCGTCCTACGCGTTGAGAGCAGGGGGCTCTGACCACCATGTCCAGGATTGTTTCGATCACCGCCATCGGCCTGTTGCTGGCCGTCGCCACGGTGCCCGTGTACGCGCAGAGCGGCAAGGGCGAGGCGAAGGCGAAGAAGCTGTATTGCTGGAACAAGGGGTCCGAGCGCATCTGCAGCGATACGCTGCCGCAGGAGGCGATCAACAACGCGCGCGAGGAGTTCAGCGCCACCAGCGGCCTGCGCCGTGGTGAGGTGGAGCGCACGTTGACCGAGGAAGAGCGCGCCGAGGCGGCGGTGGCCGCCGCCCAGCGCCAGCTCGACCTGGCCGCCGAGCAGACCCGTCAGCGCACCGAGCAGGCGATGCTGTCCACGTATGAAAACGAGAATGACCTGCGCCGGGTATTCGTGGAGCGCACGGGCATCATCGACAACAACGTGCAGACCGCGCGTTACAACGTGGCCAGCCTGCGCGACGCGCTGGTGAGCCTGCTGGGCAGCGCCGGGGACCGCGAGCTGGCCGGGCAACCGGTGGCCGAGAAGCAGGCGGCGAGCATTCGCCAGCGGCACACCGAACTGGTGGCGCAGCTGCGCATGCAGACCTCGTTCGAGCAGCAGCGCCGTGCGCTGGATGTGGAGATCGAGGAGACGCTGCAGCGGTACCGGTTGTTGAAGGGTGCGGGTACCGATCCGCGCGGGTAAACGCGCGGGTGTGCAGGGAATGAAAGGCGGCCTTGGGCCGCCTTTTTTTTTGGGGCGGAGGGGAACCGGCACGGGGCACCCCACCAGCGTGGGCGCCCCACCGGCGTGGGCACCCCACCAGCGTGGGCGCCCCACCGTCGTGGGCGCCCCGCCGTCGTGGGCGCCCCGCCGTCGTGGGCGCCCCGCCGTCGTAGAGCGGGGCTCTGCCCCGCTGCCGTAGATCCGGAGCAGGGGATGCGTTGCGGGCAGCCGGGCAG
>NZ_QAIW01000146.1:8721-11757 GCF_003061285.1 Stenotrophomonas sp. HMWF003
GGTGTGCGGGTGGCCGATGGGGCGGCTGCGCAGGTTTTATGCACTTTTTACGCGGTGGGGCCAGTTGCGGCGTGGAGCGTTTACGCCGGTGGGGAACACGATGGGCGCCTGACGTGGAGTGGTTCCACCTGGACGTCCCATGAGCCTGTTTCTGCCTGTTTCCCCTGCCGCCGGTGCGCCCTGCACCGCCGCCCTTCTTTCCTGCGCCTGAGGCCATTGCCATGTCTGCCTGGCTTTCCCTGCTGTGCGGCGTGCTCGTGCTCGTTGCCGCCGCCTACCTGCTGTATGTCGTGCTTCGGCCCGAAGCGTTCTGACCGGAGCCGACCATGACCGAGATCCTGTTGATCCTGCTGGCCAGCATCGTGCTGGCCTTTCCGCTTGGGCTGTACCTGGCCCGGGTGATGCGCGGTGCGCCGATGCGCGGCGATGCGTTGTTCGGGCTGGTTGAAAAACCGCTGTACTGGCTGCTGGGGGTGAACCCGGCGCGTGGCATGTCGTGGCGCGGTTACGTGGGCGCGTTCCTGTTGAGCAACGTGGTGATCGCGGTGCTGGTGCAGGCCGTCTTCATGACCCAGGCCTGGCTGCCGTTCAACCCCGACCAGATTCCCAACATGCGCTGGGATACGGCGCTGCACACCATGGTGTCGTTCCTCACCAACACCAACCAGCAGCATTATTCGGGCCAGGCGCAGCTGTCGTACTTCTCGCAGATGACCGCGATCACCGGCCTGCAGGTGGTGACGCCGATGATGGGCCTGGCGCTGGTGGTGGCCACCCTGCGTGCACTGTTCGGTGCGCGCCCGGACGACGTGGACGCGCAGCAGGCCGCGCAGCTCAGCGCCGACCGCCGCGTGGACGTGGGCAACTACTACGCCGACGTGGTGCGCGCGTGCGTGCGCTTCATGCTGCCGCTGTGCCTGCTGTGGGCGGTGCTGCTGACCAGCCAGGGCGTGCCCTCGACGCTGGCCGCTGGCCCGCAGGCCACGCCGATCGATGCCGCGGCCGGCATGGACGCGCAGAAACTGCCGCTGGGTCCGGTGGCGGCGATGGTGGCGGCCAAGCAGCTGGGCACCAACGGTGGTGGCTGGTATGGCCCCAACAGCTCGATGCCGCTGGAGAACCCCACCCCGCTGTCGAACGCGCTGGAACTGATCGGCATCCTGCTGATTCCCATCGCGGTGATCTTCATGCTGGGCGCGTTCACCGGGCGCAAGCGCCTGGCCGGACTGGTGTTCGGCTGCATGCTGGCGATGTCCAGCGTGTCGGTGGCGGCCACGGTGTGGCTGGAAGGCCACTCGGCCACTGCGGCCAGCCCGCTGCTGATGGAAGGCAAGGAAGTGCGCTTCGGCGCGGACGGCACCGGCTTGTGGGCGGCCATCACCACCCAGGTGTCCAACGGCTCGGTCAACGGCATGCATGACTCGCTGAGCCCGCTGGCCGGTGCGGTGCCGATGGTGAACATGCTGGTCAACGCGATCTGGGGCGGCATTGGCTGCGGCCTGCAGCAGTTCATCGTGTACCTGCTGCTGGGCGTGTTCCTGGCCGGCCTGATGACCGGGCGTACCCCGGAACTGCTTGGCCGCAAGCTGGAAACCCCGCAGGTGCGCCTGCTGGCCCTGCTGGTGCTGCTGCAGCCGATCACCATCCTGGGCTTCACCGCGATCACGCTGGCCATTCCGTCGATCACCGGCACCTCCAACCCCGGGTTCCACGGCATCAGCCAGGTGTTCTATGAGTATGTGTCGGCATTCGCCAACAACGGCTCGGGCTTTGAAGGCCTGGGCGATGCCACCCCGTGGTGGAACCTGAGCTGCACGCTGGTGCTGCTGCTGGGCCGCTACCCGGTGCTGGTGATTCCGCTGATCGTGGGCGCGCAGCTGGCCGCCAAGCGGCGCGCCCCGGAATCGGCCGGCACGCTGCAGATTGAAACCCCGACCTTCGCGCTGACCCTGATCGCGCTGATCGTCATCCTGACCGTATTGCAGTTCATGCCGGCGCTGGTGTTGGGCCCGGTGGCCGACCACCTGTCGCTGACCCTGCACTGAGACGTGAGCCCATGAGTACCTATCCCTTGAACGTTTCTTCCCACCGCCGCCAGCGCCTGCTCGACGCGGCCGGCTGGCGCCGCGCCCTGCGCGATGCGGTGATCAAACTATCGCCCCGGCACCTGCTGCACAGCCCGGTGATGGCGGTGGTGATGGCCGGCACCGTGGTCAGCCTGGTGGTGACCCTGAGCGGCAACGCACCGCTGGGCTTCGGCCTGGCGGTCACCGCGATCCTGCTGCTGACCGTGTTGTTCGGCAACTTCGCCGAAGCCGTGGCCGAAGCGCGCGGCCGGGGCCAGGCGGCGTCGCTGCGGCGGGCCCGCCAGGACCTCAGCGCGCGTCGGCTGGCGGCCGCACACGCCGGCGCCAGCGAGACCCAGGTTCCGGCAGCGGAGCTGCGCCCGGGCGACCATGTGATCGTCAGTGCCGGCGAGCTGATTCCGGCCGACGGCGAGATCGTGCAGGGCCTGGCCACCATCAACGAAGCGGCGGTGACCGGTGAATCGGCGCCGGTGCTGCGCGAGGCCGGGACCGACCGCAGCGGCGTGATCGGCGGCACCAAGGTGCTGTCGGACCAGATCATCGTGCGGGTCACCGCCGAGCCGGGCCACAGCTTCCTGGACCGCATGATCGCGTTGGTGGAAGGCGCCAACCGGCAGAAGACGCCCAACGAAGTCGCGCTGACCCTGCTGCTGGCGGCGATGACGCTCACCTTCCTGATCGTGGTGGCCACGCTGCCGGCCATTGGCGCCTTCGTCGGCGTCAAGGTCGACCCGCTGCTGCTGATCGCGCTGCTGGTGTGCCTGATTCCCACCACCATCGGCGGGCTGCTGCCGGCCATCGGCATTGCCGGCATGAACCGGGCGCTGGCCGCCAACGTGCTGGCCAAATCCGGCAAGGCGGTGGAAGTGGCCGGCGACGTGGACGTGCTGCTGCTGGACAAGACCGGCACCATCACCCACGGCGACCGCCAGGCCACCCACTTCCATGC
>NZ_QAIW01000146.1:11767-20770 GCF_003061285.1 Stenotrophomonas sp. HMWF003
GCGCCTAGCGCGCGAGCAGGGCTGCACCACCGCCGAACCGGACCGTGCGGACTACCTGGCGTTCACCGCACAGACCCGCATGTCCGGCGTGGACCTGGACGGCGGCCGCCGCATCCGCAAGGGTGCCTCCGATGCGATCACCGCCTATGTGCGTGAGCTGGGTGGCACGGTGCCGGCCGAGCTGCCGGGCCGCGTGGAACAGGTGGCGCGCAACGGTGCCACCCCGCTGGTGGTGTGCGAAGGCCGGCACGTGCTGGGCGTGATCGAGCTGTCGGACGTGGTCAAGCACGGTATGCGCGAAAAGTTCGCGCAGCTGCGGGCCATGGGCATCCGCACGGTGATGATCACCGGCGACAACCCGCTCACCGCGGCGGCCATTGCCGCCGAAGCCGGCGTGGACGACTACATCGCCGAAGCGCGCCCGGAAGACAAACTGGCCCGCATCCGTGCCGAACAGGCCGGTGGACGGCTGGTGGCGATGGTGGGCGACGGTACCAACGACGCCCCGGCGCTGGCCCAGGCCGACATCGGCCTGGCCATGAACTCCGGCACGCAGGCCGCCAAGGAGGCCGGCAACATGGTCGACCTGGATTCGGATCCGGCCAAGCTGCTGGCGGTGGTGGAAGTGGGCAAGCAGCAGCTGATCACGCGCGGTGCGCTGACCACCTTCTCGCTGGCCAACGATGTGTCCAAGTACTTCGCGATTCTGCCGGCGCTGTTCGCCTCCACCCTGCCGGCGATGGCGGCGTTGAACGTGATGCACCTGTCCAGCCCGCGCAACGCGGTGCTGGCAGCGTTGATCTTCAACGCGCTGGTGATTCCGGCGTTGATTCCGCTGGCACTGCGCGGGGTGCGGTTCCGCCCGGCCACGGCCACCGCGCTGCTGCGCCGGAACATGCTGGTGTACGGCCTGGGCGGCGTGCTGCTGCCGTTCGCGGCCATCAAGTTGATCGACCTCTTCCTTGTCTCGGTATTCGGCGCATGAACCGCTCACTTGCAACCTCCCTGCCCCGCACCGCGCGCGCCCGCGCCGTGGATGCGGCCACCCTGCAGCAGCACGGCGCGTGGCGCCCGGCGCTGATGCTGGGCCTGGTCAGCCTGCTGCTGCTCGGCCTGGCGTACGCCGTGGCCGCCACCGGTGCCAGCCGTCTGCTGTTCCCGGCGCAGGCCGATGGCAGCCTGCTCATCCGCGACGGCCAGGTGCGCGGCTCGCAGCTGATCGCCCAGCCGTTCAACGGCGACGGCTACTTCCAGGCGCGTCCGTCGGCGGCCAGCTACGACCCGATGGCCGCGGCCGGCAGCAACCTGGCGCGCAGCAACCCGGCCCTGCAGGAACGCGTGCAGGCCAGCATCGCCGCGGTGGCCGCGCGCGAAGGGATAGCGCCGGCGCAGGTGCCCGGCGACCTGGTGACCCAATCCGGCGCAGGCATGGACCCGGAGCTGTCGCCGGCGGCGGCGCAGGTGCAGATGGCGCGCGTGGCACGCAGCCGCGGGCTGCCGGTTGAGCAGGTGGCCGCGCTGGTGAAGGCGCATACGCGGGGTCCGCAGTGGGGCGTGTTCGGGCAGCCACGCGTGAACGTGATGACCTTGAACCTGGCGTTGGATGCGCAGGTCGGGCAGCCGGGCAAGGCCCCGCTCCACGGGATGCCTTGATGCGCTGCGTACCGTCCCGGGCGCACAATCGCCACCCATGAGCGACCCCCGCACCCGCCAGGCCGATGCCCTGGTTGAACGCCTGCAACGCGAAGCCGGCGGCAAACTCACCGTGTTCCTCGGTGCCGCCCCCGGCGTGGGCAAGACCTTCAGCATGCTCAGCCGCGCGCACGAACAGCTGCGTCGCGGCGTGGACGTGGTGGTGGGGCTGGTGGAAACCCACGGCCGCGCCGAGACCTCGGCGCTGCTGGAGGGCCTGCCGCAGGTGCCGCTGGTGCAGCGCGACTACCAGCAGCATGTGCTGGGCGAGATGGACCTGGACGCCGTGCTGGCGCGCCACCCGGCGCTGGTGCTGGTGGACGAACTGGCGCACCGCAACGTGCCCGGCAGCCGCCACGAGCGACGCTGGCAGGACGTGATGGAACTGCTCGAGGCCGGCATCGATGTGTGGACCACGGTCAACATCCAGCACCTGGAAAGCCTCAACGATGTGGTGATGCGCATCACCGGCGTGCGCGTGAGCGAAACCGTGCCCGATGCGGTGCTGGACCGCCTGCACGACATCGTGCTGGTGGACATTCCGCCGCGCGAGCTGATCGAGCGCCTGCAGCAGGGCAAGGTGTACGTGCCCGAGCAGGCCGCGCAGGCACTGCAGGCGTTCTTCTCACCGGCCAACCTCACCGCGCTGCGCGAACTGGCCATGCAGGAAGCGGCCGACCGCGTGGACAGCAGCCTGCGCGAGACCCGCGCCGCGCGTGGCGAGGGCAACCTGCCGCTGCGCCGCCGCGTATTGGTGGCCATCGATGGCGGGGGCCAGAGCGAGTACCTGGTGCGCGTGGGCCGGCGCATTGCCGAGCGCCGGGATGCGCCATGGACGGTCGTAACCGTGCAGGGCCGGCGCAACGACGAGGCCACGCTTCGCGAGATCGACGCGGCGTTCGCCCTCGCCCGCCGCCTCGGGGGCGAGGCCGAGCTGCTGCACGGGTCCAGCATTGCCGATGCGCTGCTGGACCATGCCGCGCACAACAGCGTGTCGACCCTGGTGCTGGGCCGCACCCGCGAGCGCCCGTTCGCGCGCATGCTCAACCGCACCCTCACCCAGCAGCTGATCCAGCGCGGCGCGCACTACGAGATCACCATCATCGGCACCCCGCAGGCACGGGCACGGGCGCGGCGCACCGGGTTGAGCGTGCCCAGCCGCAGCACCGGCCAGGACACCCTGCTGGCGTTGGGCGCCACCGCGATTGCCTGCCTGGTGGCGCTGGTGGCCGAGCGCTGGGTGGGGCTGTACGACCTGTCGATGGTGTTCATCGTGGCGGTGGTGATGGTGGCCGCGCGCAGCCGCACCAGTGCGGCGGTGATTGCCGCGGCGTTGTGTTTCCTGGCTTACAACTTCTTCTTCATCGCCCCGCGCTTCACGTTTGCCATCAGCGCACGCCAGGGCGTGATCACCGTGTTCCTGTTCCTGGCCGCCGCGCTGGTGGCCGGGCGGTTGGCCTCGCGGTTGCGCATGCAGGTGCTGGCGTTGCGCGCATCCAACCGGCATGCCAACGCGCGCCAGGCACTGGGCCGGCAGCTGACCCGCGCGGCCAGCAACGAAGAGGTGGCGCAGGCCGGGCGCGAGGCGCTGGAACAGGCAATGGACGCCCCGGCGTGGCTGCGCATCGGCCAGGACACCAGCACCAGCGGCAGTGCCGCGCCGGGCGACACCGACCTGGCCGCCGCCGACTGGGCGCGCCGCCACGGCCAGCCCAGCGGCCGCTTCACCGACACCCTGGCCGGCGCGGAGTGGTGGTTCCTGCCGCTGCTGGACGGCGATGACCGCGCCATCGGCGTGGCCGGCATGCGCTTCGCCCGCACCGCGCCGCGGCTTACCCCCGAGCAGCGCCAGCTGGCTGAAGCCATGGTGGATGACATTGCCCAGGCCGCGCTGCGCACCCAGCTGGTGGCCGACCTGGAAAAGGCGCATGTGAGCAACGAGACCGAGCGGCTGCGTTCGGCGCTGCTGTCGTCGGTGTCGCACGACCTGCGCTCGCCGCTGGCGGCGATGATCGGCTCGGCCGACAGCCTCTCCAGCTATGCCGACGCGATGGACGCGCAGGACCGCCGCGCCCTGCTGGACACCATCCTGGTGGAAGGCGAGCGGCTGGACCGCTACATCCAGAACCTGCTGGACATGACCCGGCTGGGTCACGAAGGGTTGCAGATCAACCGCGACTGGATCGGCGTGGACGAGCTGGTGGGCTCGGCCGCGCGCCGCCTGCAGCGCTACCAGCCGGAGGTGCAGCTGAAGCTGGACATTCCGGCCACGCTGGCACCGATCTGGGTGCACCCGGCGCTGGTGGAACAGGCCGTGTTCAACGTGATGGAGAACGCCGCCAAGTTCTCCCCGCCGGGCGCGGCAGTGGAGGTGCAGGCGCGGCTGGTGGAGGGCGAACTGCGCATCGACGTGCTGGACGCCGGCCCCGGCATTCCCGACGACGAGCGCGCGCGCATCTTCGACATGTTCTACAGCGTGGAGCGTGGCGACCGCGGCCGGCATGGCACCGGGCTGGGGCTGACCATCTGCCAGGGCATGATCGGCGCCCATGGCGGTAGCGTGCAGGCGCTGCCGGGCCGCGACGGACGCGGTACCCTGATCCGCATTACGCTGCCCCTGCTGCAACCCCACCCTGCCGATGACCACGACGACCCCTGACCTGCCCCAAGGTGCGCCCCCGGCGCGCGTGCTGGTGATTGACGATGAAGCGCAGATCCGGCGCTTCCTCGATATCAGCCTGCGCGCGCAGGGCTACCGCGTGGTGCAGGCCGCCACCGGCCAGGCCGGGCTGGAAGCGCTGGTGAGCGAAGGCGCGGACCTGGTGATCCTGGATATCGGCCTGCCGGACATGGAAGGCCACGAGGTGCTGGCCGAGCTGCGGCAGTGGAGCCAGGTGCCGGTGATCATGCTGACCGTGCGCGCCGGTGAAACCGAGAAGGTGCGGGCGCTGGACAACGGCGCCAACGACTATGTGACCAAGCCGTTCGGCACCCAGGAGCTGATGGCGCGGGTGCGGGCGTTGCTGCGCTCGCGCACGGTGTCGGCCGATGGCGTGTTGCCGCAGTTCGATGACGGGCACCTGCATATCGACCTGGTGCGCCGCGAGGTGCACCTGGAGGGCGCGCCGGTGGCGCTGACGCGCAAGGAATATGCGTTGCTGTCGTTGTTGTTGCGCAACGCCGGGCGGGTGGTGACCCAGCCGCAAATCCTGCAGGAGATCTGGGGGCCAACGCATCAGGAAGACACGCATTACCTGCGGATCCTGGTGGGCAAGTTGCGGCACAAGCTGGGCGATTCCGCGTTGGATTCGCGGTACGTGTTCACCGAACCGGGCGTGGGCTTGCGGTTCAAGGGGTGAGGATCCGCCGCGACCGACGGTCGTGGCCTGTCTGGTGGTGTGACGGTAGGTACCGGCCGTTGGCCGGTACCTGCATTCCTCAGAACCCGAGGTCCACACCGGGCAGCAACGGCTGCAGCTGGTCGCGGAACAGGGTCTTGATGCGTTCCAGCGCCGCTTCATCGTCGGCCTCGAAGCGCAGCACCAGCACCGGCGTGGTGTTGGACGCGCGCAGCAGCCCCCAGCCATCGGGGAAATCGGCGCGCAGGCCGTCGATGGTGGACAGGCGGGCGCTCGCGAACGGCGACTCGTCCCCCTGTGCGGCCGATACGAACAACGACACCAGCGCGTGCGGGGTGCCCGATTCCACCGGCACCTTCAGCTCCGGCGTGGACACGCTGTCCGGCAATTCGTCCAGCACCTCCGACGGCGTCTCCTCGCGCTGGGCCAGGATCTCCAGCAAGCGCGCGGCCGCATACAGGCCATCGTCGAACCCGAACCAGCGCTCCTTGAAGAAGAAGTGCCCGCTCATCTCGCCGGCCAGCTCGGCATCGGTTTCGCGCATCTTCGCCTTCATCAGCGAATGCCCGGTCTTCCACATCAGCGGGCTGCCGCCGTTGCGCAGCACGTAGTCGGACAGCTTACCGCTGCACTTCACGTCGTAGATGACCAGTGCGCCCGGGTTGCGCATGAGCACATCGGCGGCGAACAGCATCAGCAGCCGGTCGGCATAGATGATCTTGCCTTCGCGGGTGACCACGCCCAGGCGGTCGCCGTCGCCATCGAAGGCCAGGCCGATGTCCGCGTCGAAGCGCTTCACCGTCTGGATCAGGTCTTCCAGGTTGTGCGGGTCGCTCGGGTCCGGGTGGTGGTTGGGGAAGGTGCCATCCACATCGCAGTACAGCGGAATGACCTCGGCCCCGATGGCTTCCAGCAGCGGCTGGGCCAGTTCGCCGGCCACGCCGTTGCCGGCATCGGCCACCACCTTGAGCGGGCGGTCCAGCTGCACGTCGTCGGCGATGCGCTGGATGTAATCGGCGTTGACCTCGCGCTGCTTCAGGCTGCCCGGCTCGGCGGCCACGTGCAGCTGGCCGTCGCGGATGCGCTGGAACAGTTCGGTGATGGCGTCGCCCGACAGCGTTTCGCCGCCCACCACGATCTTGAAACCGTTGTAGTCCGGCGGGTTGTGGCTGCCGGTAACGGCCACGCAGCTGCCCGCGCGCAGGTGGTAACTGGCGAAGTACACCATCGGGGTGGGCGCCAGGCCGATGTCGATGACATCGCAGCCGGCGCGGCGCAGGCCCTCGATGAGCCCGGCACTGAGTTCCGGGCCGGACAGGCGGCCATCGCGGCCCACCACGATCTCGCGCAGGCCCTGCACCTGCAGCACCGAGCCGATGGCCTGGCCGATCAGCGCGGCCACCTGCGGGGTGAGCTCGCGCCCCACCACGCCGCGGATGTCGTAGGCACGGAAGATACCGGCCGGCACCTCCTGCCCCGCTACGCCCGGCACCGGCGGCGGACCGCCTTCGGCCACGGCCGGCACCACGGCCAGCGGCGCCTGTTCCAGGCTTTCGCGCAGCGTGGGGCCGTCTTCTTCGGTGGCCTCTTTGGACGCACGACGGCGCGGCAACGCCACCTTGCCCTTGCCGAACTGCAGCATGCCGGCGATGGCCAGCAGCAGCACCGCCACCACCGCGCTGGGAATGGCGCCCAAGCCCAATGGGCCCGGCTCGATGTCCGGCACGGCCGCGGCCAGGCGCAGCCCGCTCTTGCCGATCGGGCGCGCCAGTGCCTCGGCACCGTCGGCCAGGCCCGCGTTGCCCTGTTCAATCACGTTGTGGCCACCCTGGCGCAGGGCCACGTAGCCCGCGCCCGGCACGCGTACCTGGTCGAAGGTGGCGGTCAGCCGCAGCAGCGGCTGGCGCACGTACACCAGCGCCGGCCCCTGCGTACCCAGTACCACCGGCACCGCCAGGCCAAGGCGCTGCCCACCGGCATCGCGCACCACGCGTGCCACCACCGCGTTCTGGGCGTTGGCCGCTTCCAGCAGGGCCAGGCGCGAATAGCCGAAGGCCTTCGGGTCGGCATAGGCCGCGTCCAGGCTGGCGGGGATGACCTGCACCTCTTCGGTGCCCGGCCAGCCTTCGCGGATGGCCACGGCCGTGGCTTCGCCATCGCCGTTGCCCAGCGCCGTGGCCACGCGCTCGCTCTTCATCAGCTTGCGCAGCTGGTCCAGCTGGCCGTTCAAGGCCGTCTGCACCCCGCCCACGATCTGGTCACGCGACTGTTCCAGCTCCGTGCCCACCGAGGCCTGCCGCCACTGCCGCACCGCACTCCAGCCAAACCATGCGGCCAGCAGCACCAGCGCGACCACCACCAGTGGCCCGGTGCGCTTGCTTGCCAGCTTCGGTTGCCCTTCCGCCTTCGCCTTGCTCATGGAACTTCCCCCTGGTCAGCGCACCCCGGTATGGCCGAATCCACCCGTTCCCCTGGCGCTGTCGGTGAAAGTATCTACTACCTGCAGGCCCACGCGTGCGATGGGCAGCACAACCAGCTGCGCGATGCGGTCGCCCGGCTGCAGCGTGAAGGCCTCGCGGCCACGGTTCCACGCGCTGATCAGCAGTGGGCCCTGGTAATCGGCGTCGATCAGCCCGGTGCCGTTGCCCAGCACGATGCCGTGGCGATGGCCCAGCCCCGAGCGCGGCAGCACCACGGCGGCCAGGTTCGGGTCGGCAATGTGGATGGCGATACCGCTGGGAATCAGCGCCGTATCGCCCGGCTGCAGGGTGAGCTCGGTTTCCAGCGCCGCGCGCAGGTCCAGCCCGGCGCTGTGCTCGGTGGCGTAGGCCGGCAGCGGCCAGGTATCGCCGAAGCGCGGGTCGAGCAGCTTTACCTGCAACGGCTGAAGGGTGGAATCAACGCTCATGCGTGCAACCTCTGGGCAATCAGGGACAACAGTTGTTCGGCCAGCAGCGCCTTGGAGGTACCGGGGAACACCTGTTCGCCGCCCTGCCAGTAGGCCGTGGCCGCGTTTTCATCACTTTCGAAACCGCCGGTGGCAATGCCCACCTGGTTGGCAATGACCAGGTCCAGGCGCTTGTCCACCAGCTTGCCGCGCGCGTACTTCTCCACATCGTGGGTTTCGGCGGCAAAACCGACCACCAGCTTCAGCGCATTGGTCTGCGCGGCCACCTCGGCCAGGATGTCCGGCGTGCGCACCAGCTCCAGCGTGAGGGTCTGGGTGCCGGCGGTCTTCTTCAATTTCTGCGGGGCCACCTGGCGCGGGGTGTAATCGGACACCGCGGCCGCGCCTATATAGATGTCGGCCGGCAGCGCGCCCAGCACCGCCTCGCGCATCTGCGCGGCCGAGCGCACATCCACCCGCTGCACCCCGGCCGGGGTGGGCAGCTGCACCGGGCCACTCACCAGCACCACCTGCGCGCCCTGGCGCACGGCGGCGGCGGCCAGCGCATAGCCCATCTTGCCGCTGCTGCGGTTGCCCACGTAGCGCACCGGGTCCAGGTCTTCGTAGGTGGGGCCGGCACTGATGACCACGCGCAAGCCCTTGAGCTGCTGCTCGGGCGCGGCGTCGGCAGCGGCCGGCGCCTGCAGCGCGGCCAGTGCCGCAACAATCGCATTGGGTTCGGTCAGCCGGCCCGGGCCGGATTCGCCTTCGGCCAGCGGGCCGTCTTCGGGCCCGATCACCTGCGCGCCGCGCTGGCGCAGCAGGGCGATGTTGGCCTGCGTGGCGGGGTGCTGCCACATGCGGTGGTTCATGGCCGGGCACACGGTGAGCGGCGCGGTGGTGGCCAGGCACAGCGTGGTGACCAGGTCATCGGCATTGCCGTGGGCCAGCCGGGCCAGCAGATCGGCGGTGGCCGGGGCCACCACGATGCGATCGGCCCAGCGGGCCAGCTCGATATGGCCCATGGCCTGCTCGGCGGCGCTGTCCCACAGGGTGGTGCGGGTG
>NZ_QAIW01000147.1:0-524 GCF_003061285.1 Stenotrophomonas sp. HMWF003
CCTGGGAACCGGATGTCCCGCACGCTTGTCCCCCTCTGCACGTCTGCTTTCCTGGAGTGATGTCGATGAAGTTCCATGCCCTTCTGTTCGCCCTGGTGCTGGCCGCCAGCGGCTGCGCCACCGCCGCGCCTGCGGCCAAGCCGGTGCCGCCGGCCCCCGCCACGGCCACCGCAACCCTGCAGGGCGATGCCGCCCGCCCCGATGCCGCCGCTGGCTGGGTGCGCAGCGAGTTGTACTTCGGCGTGGGCGAGGAGAGCGGTGCTTCCGAGCGCAAGCAGACCGATGCCATCACCGAGGCGCAGTGGCGCGCCTTCCTGGACAAGCAGGTCACCCCGCGCTTCCCGGACGGCCTGACCGTGTTCGATGCCTACGGCCAGTGGCTGTTCCGCGGCGCAGCCGAGCCCAACCGCCTGCGCACCAAAGTGCTGGTGGTGCTGCACGAGAACACCCCGCAGCGCCGTGCCGACATCGAGGCGATCCGCCTGGCGTGGAAGCAGGCCACCGGCCATCAGTCGGTGCTGTGG
>NZ_QAIW01000147.1:534-4197 GCF_003061285.1 Stenotrophomonas sp. HMWF003
TATCGTTCTGATCCCGGGCGCCAGCGTGGCGCGGCAGGATGCAGCAATGAACACGATCAAGGGCGGGCGACATGCGGTGCTGGGCGCCGCGCTGCTGTGGATGGGCGTGACGGCGGCCGCGCCAGCAGCCGATGGCCCGGTGCTGCGCATGGAGGTGGCGCCGGGCCAAGTGGCGACCGCGCGGGTGGAAGCGCAGGGCACCCTGGCGCTGCTGCTGCCGTCGGGCCGCCAGCAGCGGCTGGACGGCGTGGCCGATGCCGATGGCGGTGCGCGGCTGAGTCAGCTGGACGTCGATTTCGATGGCCATCCCGAGCTGGTGGCGCGCGCCTCGGTCGGGCAGGTCAACGAAGCGGTGGCGGTCTACCGGTTCGACAGCCAGCAGGCGCGGTTCGTGCCACTGGCACTGCCTGCCAGTTCGCACGAGCAATGCGGCGGGCTGATGGGCCTGGATGTGGACGCTGCCAACCGCACCCTGAGCAGCAGCTGCCGCAGTGGCCCGATGTGGTACGTGGACCTGTACCGCTACCACGACGGGCGGCTGTATCTGTACCGCGCCGAGCGCACCCTGATGCTGGGCGACGCGCTGGAGGCGACGATCTTCGTCAAGCAGACCGCCGAGAGTGGCCCGATGGCGGTCTGGAGCACGTTTGACCCTGCCGGCAACGTGCTGGAAACGGCCATCTCCGACGGGCTGGTGGCCCCACGCAGTGACCGGCGGCTGCTGGCCTTCAGCGGCCAGGTAGTGCCGGCACGGCTGCCGTTGTATGCCCGGCCCGGCGACACCGCCACCCGCCGCCATCTGGTGCGCGATGACCGGGTGGAACTGCTGGATGAAAAGGACGGCTGGGTGAAGGTGCGCTACGCCAACCCCACCCGGGGCGACATTTTCGGCTGGGTCAACGCGAACCCCTGAGCGTTGCTCAGTCGCCCTCGCATTGGATGTGCAGGCCGTGGCGCTGCGCCTGGTCGAACAGCAGGATCAGGCGCAGGCCGACCTCGGCCAGCGGCCCTTCCGCGCCATCGGGCTCGTCCAGCAGCCGGCCGATCACTTCCTGCATCAGCGCGGCGGCCTGCCCGGGCGAGATCCGCGGCGCGCCGTAGAATTCGCTCAACAGCCGCGCAAGCTGCGGGTAGCGGCGGCTGTCGGGGCTGAGAATGGCCTCTTCGTTCGTGTCGATCCACGCATGCCGCATGCGCGGGCCCGCGTCGTCCAGATACAGGTCAAATGCCATGCGTGCCTCCCGGAAGGCTCAACGGTGCTGCCAGCTCACCGGCTGGCCGTGGCGCTGGCCGGTGGCCAACAGCAGCAGGAGCCGCAGGCCGCTGCGGCGGATGATCGGATCGGTGGGATCCTGCAGGGCCAGGCAGGCCAGCAGTTCGTCCATTGCCGTTGGCAGCTCGCCGGGCGCAATTCCACCGCGCGGTGCATGCAGCAGCTGCGCCAGCCACGGATGCGCCGCCGGGTCGATGCCGTGCAGCCACTGCTGCTCATGGAAGGACAGGAACTGCTGCGCGGTGGCGCAGCGCAGAACGATCTGCATGGGCCTGAAGGCCAGTGAACGGGCCGGCCAATGTATAGGCATTTCACACCCCGTGCCTACAGGGAGATCACCTGCGGCTGGCTAGGCTGGGGTCCCCCGTCCAAGGCTGTTCCCCCATGAGCAAGCGCGTTGCCGAGATCGTGGTTGAAACTCTCCAGGCTGCCGGTGTCCGTCATTGCTACGGCATCGTCGGCGATACCCTCAACTACGTCACCGATGCCATCCACCACAGCGATATCGAGTGGGTGCACATGCGGCATGAGGAAGTGGCCGCGTTCGCCGCCGGCGCCGAATCGCTGATCAGCGGGCAGCTCACCGCCTGCGCCGGTTCGTGCGGGCCGGGTGGTCTGCATTTCATCAACGGCGTGTTCGAAACCAACCGCAACCGCGCGCCGATGGTGCTCATCGCCAGCCAGGTGGTGACCGCCGAGCTGGGCATGGAGTTTCCGCAGGAGGTCGATTTCAAGGCGGTGTATGCCAGCTGCAGCGTGTTCTGCGAGCAGGTGCACAGCCCCGAACAGGCGCGCCGCGTGGTGGCGCTGGCCTGCCAGGCAGCCATCAGCCGGCGCGGCGTGGCGGTGGTGATCCTGCCGGCCGACATCAGCGAAGCGATGGTCAAGCACGATGTGCCGTTCTCGGTGCACTACACCCAGCCGGTGCTGCGTCCCAGGGATGAAGAACTGCAGCGCATTGCGGCGCTGATCGGCGAGGGCAAGCGCGTGGGCATCTACGCCGGGGCCGGCTGCGAGCATGCGCACGACGCGCTGGTAGCGCTGGGCGAGCGGCTGCAGGCGCCGATCGCGCACACCTCGCGGGCCAAGGATTTCGTCGAGCATGACAACCCGTACAACATGGGCATGACCGGCATCTTCGGGATCGAATCGGGGTATCACACGCTGATGGCCTGCGACACGCTGCTGCTGCTCGGCGCCGATTTCGCGTGGGGCCAGTACTACCCGGACAAGGCCACGCTGATCCAGGTGGATCGTGACGGCAGCCACCTCGGTCGGCGCCATCCGGTGACGCTGGGCGTGGTGGGCGACATCGGCCCGACGCTGGAGGCCCTGCTGCCGATGCTGCCGCCGCGGCAGGACCGCAGCTTCCTGGACGAGTGCATCGAACACCGCGACAAGGCACTGGCCACGCGCGAGAAGGAAGAGCAGCCGGGCGAGGGCGAGCTGATCCATCCGCAGCACCTCACCGCGTTGATCAACCGCCACGCCACCGACGATGCGCTGTTCACCGCCGACGGTGGCTCGCCGATGGTGTGGATTCTGCGCCACATCCGCACCAACGGCCGCCGCCGCACCCTGACCAGTTTGCTGCACGGCACGATGGCCAACGCCATGCCGCAGGCACTGGGTCTGCAGAAGGCCTATCCGGGCCGGCAGGTGATCTCGCTGTCGGGCGATGGCGGCATTGCGATGCTGCTGGGTGACCTGCTTACCGCCGTGCAGGAAAACCTGCCGATCAAGGTGGTGGTCTACAACAACAGCTCGCTGAACTTCGTGGAGCTGGAGCAGAAGGTGGAAGGCCTGCTGGACAACTACACCGACCTGAAGAACCCCGATTTCGGCCGCCTGGCCGAGGTGATCGGCTTCTACGGGCGCACCGTGACCCGCTCGGAGGACCTGGAGCAGGCGGTGAAGGATTTCCTGGCCCACCCGGGCCCGGCGCTGCTGGACGTGCACACCAGCCCGACCGAGCTGGTGATGCCGCCGCAGGTGGAAGCCAAGCAGGTGGCCGGCACCGCGCTGTATGCGGCCAAGGCGTTGCTGAGCGGGCGGGTGGGCGACGTGCGCGACCTGCTGGCCAACAATTTCCTCAACAAGCCGTGAGCCGGTCCAGCGCCGGACGCACCGGGTAGCGCCGGCCGCTGGCCGGCTCCCGACACCGTCGCACGCACCAGGTAGTGCCGGCCGCTGGCCGGCTCCCGACATCGTCGCACGCACCAGGTAGTGCCGGCCGCTGGCCGGCTCCCGACGCCGCCGGACGCACCAGGTAGTGCCGGCCGCTGGCCGGCTCCCGAGAACGCCAGACGCATCCTGCGGAGCCGGCCAGCGGCCGGCACTACCGGGTGCGGCGTCCTCCCAAGATCCGGGCAGTGGCTCCCGCCCAGGCC
>NZ_QAIW01000148.1:0-3029 GCF_003061285.1 Stenotrophomonas sp. HMWF003
GGCATGGGTGACCTGCGAAGGTGTCAGGGAACGGCGTCGCGGACCTCGACCAGCACCGGGCACGGGGCGTGGTCGATGGTCCATTGGCCGACGGAACGCTCGAACAGCCGCTCCATCCGGGAAAGATGCCGGTGACCGATGACAATCAGGTCGCAGTCGTGCTGGCGGGCGTAATCGCACAGGACCTGGGCCGGTTCCCCGGCGGGGTGGCTGGCCACGCCATCGATGCCGCGCTCGCGCAGCTGGTCCAGCGCGGTGGTCAGCAGCTGCACGGCCTGATGGCGCTGGTCGTCCGCGGCCACGTACTCGGTGCGGTCGGCACGCGGCGCATCGTCGGCCAGCGCAAAGGCCGGGTCCAGCACGCACAGCAGGTGCAGGCGGGTGTGCGGGGTGGCCAGTGACGCGGCCAGTGCCAGCACCTGGGCGTGCTGGGGGCCGCCGTCGATGGCGACCAGAACGGTGGTGAACATGCGGCATCTCGCAGGGGGGACGGGGATGGTCGCGCAAAGCACCCCGCACACCCATGCCGTGCGCCGCAGGCATGGATTGCGCCAAACGCACGAATTCTGGAATTGGCATGCCGTAAAGTGACTGCCATCCTCCCTGTGTGCCGCCGCCATGCCCGACCTGAACCTGCTGCTTGCCCTGGACGTGCTGATCGAGGAGGGCAGCGTGGTCGGTGCCGCGCGGCGGATGAACCTGAGCGCGCCGGCGATGAGCCGCACCCTGGGCCGCATCCGCGAGGCGGTGGGCGACCCGGTGCTGGTGCGCTCGGGCCGGGGGCTGGCGCCCACCCCACGCGCGCTGCAGCTGCGCGAGCAGGTGCGTGAGGTGATCGAACAGGCGCACCTGGTGTTCAACGCTGGCCGCGAGGTCGACATGCTGACCCTGGAGCGCACCTTCAGCATCCGCGCCAACGATGTGTTCGTGGGTACCTACGGCGGCCGCATGCGCGAGCTGTTCCAGGCCCAGGCACCGCGCGCGGTGCTGCGCTTCGTGCCTGAAGGCGACGGCGATGACGACGCCATGCAGCAGGGTCGCATCGACCTGCACATCAGCACCGCCGGCAAGCATGGCGCCGATACCAAGGTGCAGAACCTGTTCAGTACCTCGTTCTTCGGGGCCGCGCGCGAGGACCACCCGCTGTTTGCCGAGGAGATCACCGTGCAGCGCTTCGTTGCCTACGACCACATCGCGGTGTCGCGGCGCGGCCGCCCGCACGGGCCGATCGACGATTACCTGACCACGCAGGGCCTGCAGCGCCGGGTGGCGCAGATCATGCCCACCTTCCATTCGGCGATCTTCGCCGCGGCCGACTCGGACCTGATCCTGCCGCAGATGCCGAGCGTGATGCTGGGCCGGCTGGAACGGCTGGGCGTGCCGCTGCGGCTGTTCGAACTGCCGATTCCGGTCAGCACGGCCGTTGTGGTGCAGGCATGGCACCCGCGCCTGGACAGCGATCTGGCGCATCGTTGGCTGCGCCGCAGCATCAAGGCCCTGTGCGACGCACAGTCAGGCCTGGCCTGAGTCCGGGCACGCGCGCATGGCGCGCCGGGTGACGATCGAGGCGTGCGCCTGATGCATTCGTGGATTGGCCGGCGCAGCATTTTTCGCAGCATGCGCGCTGCCTAGACTGCCGCTCCCCGTCGTGGAGTGGTTGCCATGTTCCTGCTGTATGCCGTGCACCGTGCCGTTGCTGGCGGTGCACGATGACTGCGCTGAGCGCACCCGTGCCGGCCACCGCCGCACCCGCCGCGCCGGCGTCGCCCCCGCAGGCCGTGCTGAGCCCGCGCCTGGCAGTGGGCCTGTGCGGGGTGCTGCTGGCGGTGCTGATCTCGGGCATCAACGAAAACGTCACCAAGGTCGCGCTGGCCGATATCCGCGGTGCGATGGGTTTCAGCGTCGACCAGGGCAGCTGGATCGTGGCGGTGTACACGGCGATGTCGGTCAGCGCGATGGCGTTTGCGCCATGGTGTGCGGTGACGTTCTCGCTGCGTCGCTTCGCGATGTGCATGATCGGCGCCTTCATGTTGCTGGGCGTGCTGTGCCCGCTGGCCCCGGACCTGCCTTCCTTTCTGATCCTGCGCGCGCTGCAGGGCCTGGCCGGCGGCGCGTTGCCGCCGCTGCTGATGAGCGTGGCGCTGCGCTTCCTGCCGCCGGGCATCAAGTTGTACGGGCTGGCCGGCTACGCACTCACCGCCACGTTCGGACCCAGCCTGGGCACGCCGATGGCGGCGCTGTGGGTGGAGTACGTGGGCTGGCACTGGGCGTTCTGGCAGATCGTGCCGTGGTGCATCGCGGCCATCGCCATGGTTGGCTGGGGCCTGCCGCAGGATCCGCTGCGGCTGGAGCGGTTTGCACAGTTCAACGGGTTGGGCCTGGCGTTGGGCCTGCCGGCGCTGGTGATGCTGGTGCTGGGGCTGGTGCAGGGGCCGCGGCTGGACTGGTTCGCCTCGCCGCTGATCTGCACGCTGCTGGGCGGCGGCAGCGGCCTGCTGGTGCTGTTCCTCTACAACGAATGGTCGCACCCGTTGCCGTTCTTCAAGCTGCAGCTGCTGGCCAACCGCAACCTCAGTTACGCGCTGATCACCCTGGGCGGGGTGCTGTTCGTGCTGCTGGCGGTGATCCTGATTCCCTCCAGCTTCCTGGCCCAGGTGCAGGGCTACCGGCCGCTGCAGACCGCGCCGCTGATGCTGTGGGTGGCCCTTCCGCAGCTGCTGGCCCTGCCGTTGGTGGCCACGCTGCTCAACCAGCGCCGGGTGGACTGCCGCTGGGTGCAGGCCACCGGGTTGGCGTTGCTGGCGCTGGCCTGTTGGCTGGGCAGCCACCTGGGCACCGACTGGAACCGCGACAACTTCGTGCTGCTGCAACTGGTGCAGATCTTCGCCCAGCCGATGGCGGTGCTGCCGCTGTTGCTGCTGGCCACCGGCAGCCTGGCGCCGGCCGATGGCCCGTTCGCCTCGGCCTGGTTCAACACGGTCAAGGGCTTTGCCGCCGTGCTGGCCGGCGGCGTGCTTGAGGCGGTGACC
>NZ_QAIW01000148.1:3051-5221 GCF_003061285.1 Stenotrophomonas sp. HMWF003
GTGGATCGCCTGGGCAACGCGCCGTGGCTGGACGCCGCCGCCTCGCCGTCGCTGGGCGCGCGCCTGCATGCGCAGGTGGTCGCGCTGACCTCTGCTGATCTCTACCTGCTGGTTGCCGTGGTCGCTGTCGCGTTGATCGCGCTGATTCCATGGCTGCCCACCCGCATCTTCCCGCCACGCGCCGTGGCTTGAACTCCAGGATCTTCCCCATGACCGACACCCGAAAACACGTCCCCTTCGTCATCGCCGCAGGCGTGCTGGTGCTTGCCGTCGGCGGCTGGCTGCTGCTGCGCGACGGCCGCCACCAGCGCACCAACAATGCGTATGTCACCGCTGATTTCACCGTGGTGGCGCCCAAGGTGGCCGGCTTCGTCAGCGAGGTGCGCGTGGCCGACAACCAGCCGGTCAAGGCCGGCGACGTGCTGGCCCGCATCGATGACCGCGACTACCAGGTGGCCCTGACCGCCGCGCGTGCCGACCTGGCCAATGCGCGTGCGCAGCTGGCCAATGCGCAGGCCGCGCTGGCCCAGCAGGATTCGCTGATCGACCAGGCGCGCGCCACGCTGGATGTGAGCCAGTCCGAACTGACCTTGGCCCAGGCCGACCAGCAGCGGTACGGCGCGCTGGCCCGCGACGGCGCCGGTACCGTGCAGAACGCGCAGCAGGCACAGTCGCGCCAGGCCGTGGCCAGCGCGCACCTGCACCAGGGGCGGGCGGCGCTGCTGACCGCACGCCAGCGCACCGGCATTCTCACTGCTGGCGTGCAGGCCGCGCAGGCGGCGGTGCAACGCGCCGAAGCGGCGCAGGCGCGGGCCGAACTGGACCTGTCGCACACCGAACTGCGCGCGCCGATCGACGGCGTGGTCGGCCGTCGCGCGATCCGCGTGGGCGCCTACCTCACCCCGGGCACGGCGGTGCTGGCGGTGGTGCCGCTGCAGCAGGCGTTCGTGGTGGCCAACTTCCAGGAAACCCAGCTCACCCGCATGCATGCCGGGCAGGTGGTGGACCTGCGGGTGGACATGTTCCCCGGCCAGCCGTTGCGCGGCCACATCGACAGCATCGCCCCGGCCACGGGCGTGACCTTCGCGGCGGTGGCCCCGGAAAACGCCACCGGCAACTTCACCAAGGTGGTGCAGCGGGTGCCGGTGAAGATCGTGCTCGACAAGGACCAGCCGTTGCTCGGCCAGCTGCGCGCGGGCATGTCGGTGGAGGCCAGCGTCGACCTGGACAGCGGCCGTCGCGGCCTGGAAGGAGAGGGCGCATGACCGGCAAGGCCACGTGGCGTGTGTTTCCGCTGGGTCTGCTATGTGTGGCGTTGACGGCCTGCACGCTGGGTCCCGACTTCGTGCGCCCGACCGCGCAGCTGCCCGCCGGGTGGCAGGGCGCTGCGGTCAGCGCGGACGCCCTGGCCAGCGATGCACAGTGGTGGGCCGGCTTCGAGGATCCCACCCTGGCCGCGTTGGCCGCGCAGGCGCTGCAGGCCAACCTGGACATCCAGCTGGCCGCCAACCGCGTGCAGCAGAGCCGTGCCGCGCGCGGCATCGTCGCGGCCGACCGCGCGCCCGCGGTGAGTGCCAGCGCCAGCGGCGTACGGGCACGCAACAGCGAAGTGGGCCTCAACGATCCGTCCGGCAACGGCGGGCGGGAGGATTACGGCCTGTTCCAGGCGGGTATCGGCATGAGCTGGGAGCTGGACCTGTGGGGCAGCGTGCGGCGCCAGGTGGAGGCAGCCGACGCGCGCATCCAGATCGCCGATGAGGACGCCCATGCGGTGCAGACCGCCGTGCTGGCCGAAACCGCGCGTGACTACCTGCAGCTGCGTGCGACCCGCCAGCTGCTGGCCATCACCGAGGACAACCTGCGCATTGCACGCGACATCGCGCGATTGACCCGCGTGCGCCAAACGCAGGGCGTGGCCAGCACACTGCAGGTGGCCAGTGCCGCCGCCCAGGTGGCAGCGCTGGAGGCCCGCCTGGTGCCGTTGCGGCACCGTGATGCGCAGCTACGTAATGCTTTGGCGATGCTGCTGGCCCAACCTCCGCAGGCGCTGGATGCGCGCTTGGCCGACATCCGCCGCGACTGGCCGGCATTGCCCGCCATGGCCACCGGACTGCCCAGCGAACTGGCCGAGCGCCGCCCGGACATCCGGCGCGCCGAGGCAGCCCTGCAT
>NZ_QAIW01000148.1:5231-8061 GCF_003061285.1 Stenotrophomonas sp. HMWF003
GCGTGGCCAAGGCCAGCTTCCTGCCACGGATCACCCTCAACGGCGACATCGGCTACCAATCGCAGCAACTGGATGAACTGGACGGTTGGAACGCGCATCGCTTCAGCGTCGGACCGTCGATCAGCCTGCCGATCTTCCAGGGCGGCCGGCTCAAGGCCAACCTCGCGGTGAGCCGGCTGCAGCAGCAACAGGCGGCGCTGCAGTTCCAGCGCACCGTGCTGCAGGCCTGGCACGAAGTGGACGATGCGATCGATGGCTACGCCGCCGAGCAGCAGCGCGGGGCGGCGCTGCAGGTTGCGGTGGACCAGAGCGAACGCGCACTGGACGCGGCGCGGCGCCAATACCAGGCGGGCGTGGTGGACATGCTGGATGTGCTCACCACGCAGCGCATCGCGCTGGACAACCAGGCGGCGCTGGCCAACAGCCAGGCTACGGCCGCCATCGCCCGCGTGGAGCTGTACCGCGCGCTGGGCGGTGGCTGGCACGACACCCGGTAGTGCCGGCCGCCGGCCGGCAACCCGCGATGTCGCAACACAAGGTAGTGCCGGCCGCTGGCCGGCAACCCGCAACGTCGCAACACAAAAGGTAGTGCCGGCCGCTGGCCGGCAACCCGCAACGTCGCAACACAAGGTAGTGCCGGCCGCTGGCCGGCAACCCTCCCTCAACGCACGTCGCGCAGTTCCCAGTGGTGCCCGGCCAGCATGCGCAGGCGCTGCTTGAACACATCGCTGTCGATGCGGGTGGTGGCCACCAGGTTGATGCGCAGGTCGTCCTGCGCGCCGGTCACGGTGGCGTCCGGGTCGGTGGCGCCCCACTGCGACTCGACCGCATCCGGGTCGGGCTGCTTGGCGCGCCACTTCTCGAACAGGGTGGTGCTGCGCAGGGCGTCCTGCAGCTCCTCGGCGAAGCCGGCGGCGCTCTGCGAGTGGAAGGACAGGTCTGGATCGTTGCCGCGGGCCTTGGAAGGGTCCGGCAGGCTGATGTGGTACTGCGACATGGTCATCTCCGTTGAAGGCTGCAAGGCTGGCAGAAACGCGGTGGATTTGGCGTGCAGATCGCGGCGGGTGTTGCCGGGCAGAGCCCGGCGGTTGCTGCCGCGCAGAGCCTGGCGATTATTGCCGGGCAGAGCCCGGCACTACGCGCTGAAGGTGTGCGGTCCGTCGGCAAACCCCACCGTGAGTGCGCCCTTGCCCACGTTGACCATGCCGGTCAGGCTCATCACCGCTTCAAACACCTGCACGCCGTGCGCCTCGCAGGTCTGGCGCAGGCTGGCATAGCCGGGCAGCGCCTGCAGGTCGGCCAGCTCGCCGCCATAACTGACGCATACGGTAGGGGTCATCAGCCCGGCCTTGACCCGCTGGCCAACGAAGTCGAACAGCTTCTGCACCGCGTTGTCGAAGCCCTTGATCTTGGCCACCGGCCCAGTCTCGCCGCGGTACCCGTGCAGCACCGGCTTGATGTCCAGTGCGCTGCCCAGCGCCGCGCTGAGCAGGCCCACGCTGCGGTCCCCCTTGTGGCGTGCGCGGGCGCGCATGTAATACAGGTCGCGGGTGACCATGTAGCCGTGCACGTTCTGCGCCAGCATTTCCAGCCGCTCGCGGATCTGCTGCACGCTGGCCCCGCTCTCGCGCAGGCGCACCGCTTCCACCGCGGTCACGCCCTGGGCGGCGAACAGGTTCTGGGTATCCAGCACCCGCAGCGCGAAGGGCGAGTTGAAGCCTGCCGCCTGGCGCACCGGCTTGTAGTCGTTGAGGATCGCGAAGCTCGCCTGCATCGCGTTGTCGTGGATCGGGCTGCGGGTCTTGGTGATCGTCATGCAGAACACATGGTCGTAATCGATCACCAGCTTGCCCAGGAACAGGTCGCGGATCTGGGTGACGCTGAACGGAATGGTCTCCGCTTCGGCGCCGTGTTCGGCCACGTGGGCGTGCAGGAAGCTGAGCGTGGCCTGTTCGTCGCGGTGGTCGGCGAGCACGGCTTCGCCAATGCGTACCGTGATCGGCAGCAGCACGATGTTGTGTTGTTCAATGAAGTCCTGCGGCAAGTCGCAGGCAGAGTCGACGACGATTCCGATGCGCATCCTGAGCCCCCCTCCGGGCAGGTTGTAGGTTCGGAAGTGTGAAAGCTATCCCAAATCCGCCGCCGCTGCCTGACCGGGGACCCGGCGTCGGGTCAGCGGCTGCGCTGGACGGCTACCGGCAGGGTATCCACCCGGTCCCATTCCCCGCCACGGACCGTGTCGGGATCGGCCAGGACCGCCTGCATCAGTGCGTGTGCCTCGTTGCCCCAGTACAGCTCGCCATCGATGGACAGGGTGGGGACCCCGAACACCCCGGCGGCAATGGCCGCATCGGTGTTGCGCCGCAGCTGTTCCTTGACGTCGGCGGCACTGATCGCGTCGGCCACGTTGGCCACGTCCAGCATCGCCCCGGGCAGGGCCAGGGTAGCGGCACTGTCGGCCGCCTGGCCGTCGCGCCAGATCCAGTTGAACAGGATGTCCACCGACGCCGGGGTGGCACCGGCGGCCAGGCACAGCCGCAGCGCGGCCAGCGGGTTGAACGGATGCCCGGGCGGGAAGCGCAGCGGCACGCCCTGCTGCTGCGCCTGCCACAACACCTGGCGGTAGGTGAAGCGGCGTTTGGCCGGAATCTCGGCCGGGCCCAGGTTGCCCATGTGGTGCAGCACCGCGCCCAGCGCGACCGGCACCGGGGTGATCCGCTCGAACTGCGGCAGGGCCTTGAGCTGCTGCCAGTGCAGGTAGGCGAAGGGCGAGACGAAATCGAAATACCAGCGCAGCGCCATGGGCACTCCCGGGCGGATGGTGCGGCGG
>NZ_QAIW01000148.1:8106-8764 GCF_003061285.1 Stenotrophomonas sp. HMWF003
CGCATCGGCATTGCGCGACCGCCCAGCCAGACCTGCTCGGCATAGTGGCCCACGTCGAGCGGGTCGCCTTCCCACAGCACCAGGTCGGCCAGCTTGCCGACCTCGATGCTGCCGATGCGGTCGCCCACGCCCAGCACCTGCGCCGGCACCCGGGTCAATCCGGCCAGGCCGTCCTGCCACGGCAGGCCATTGGCCACGGCATTGCCGGCCAGCTGGCGCATCTTGCGTGCGTTGTGCGAGGCATCGTCGCGCTGGGCGAAGCTGACCTGCACCCCGGCCGCCTGCAGCCGCGCCGCGTTTTCCAGGCTGGCGCCCAGCTGGTCGAAGGTACTGGGCAGGTTGCCCAGCGCATCGACAAACACCGGCACGTTGGCCTGCGCCAGCTGCGGGGCCAGGCGCCACGCCTCGGCCCCGCCGGCGATGGCGATCTTCACCTTCTCGCGGGCGGCCCAGCGCAGCAGCTGGCGGATGTCGGCGGCGCGGTCCACCTGCACCACCAGCCGGCCTTGCCCGGCCAGGTAGCGTGCCAGCGTGGCGCGCCCGGCGGGGGTGAGCAGGGCATGCGGGGAATCGGCGGGCACGCGCCCGCGCGCTTCGCTGACCATCTGCTCCAGCAGCATCCACTGCGCCGCACGCGAGTTGCCGGTCAGTTCCGCAC
>NZ_QAIW01000148.1:8774-15875 GCF_003061285.1 Stenotrophomonas sp. HMWF003
GATCGGGTCGGCGCTGCCGTCCAGCCGCATCACCCCGCCCTGGCCGGCAATGAAGCCGCCGCCGCTGTTGGCCCCCAACGCGGTGAAGCCGATGCCGTCCAGCCGTGCCACCGGAATCAACACCGAGGCCGGGTTGAAGGCCAGGCTGACGTCGAACTCCGGCCGCAGCGGCTGGTCTTCCAGCTTCAGCGTGCTGTCCACCGTGGCCGACTCGCCGGACACCTCTTCGATGCCGATGTCGGTGATGCCGCCGAACAACGCCGGGGTCAGCGGCTTGCCGGCCGCCTCGACCACGGCCACGCCGGCCGGTGCGACCAGGCCGGTCCCCACCGCGCGGATGATGCCGCCCTGGACCAGCACGTCGGCGTGTTCCAGGCTGCCGCGCGCGCTGGCGGTATGCACGGTGGCGTTGCGCACCAGCAGGTCCTGGGCCTGCACGGGCAGCGCGGCCAGCATCAATAGCGCGGTGGTGCCCAGCCATGCCCGGCGACGCGCGGAAAGGCGCAGACCCCGGCTCATGGACGTGCCTCCTGGCCGAGCATGAAGTCCGACAGCGGCTGCCGCCGCGCATCGCGACGGTCGTACACCTGGTGCCCGTCGATGAAGACCTGTTCGGCCTGCGCGTAGGAGCTGAAGGGGCTGCCGTTCCACACCACCACATCGCCCATCTTGCCCGCCTCCAGGCTGCCGGTCTGTTTCTCCACGCCCAGCGAGCGCGCCGCGTTGTAGCTCAGCCACATCATCGCGCGCTCCGGGGCGATCTCGATCCCGGCCCGGCGCGCGTTGGCGATCACCTTGGCCGCTTCCTGGTTGAGCCGCTGGATGCCCTCGGGGGAATCGGAGTGCACGATCGCGCAGCTGTTGGCCGGGCGGTCCACCAGCGCGATGTTGTCCTGGATGCCGTCGAACGCCTCCATCTTGAAGCCCCACCAGTCGGCCCACAGCGCGCCGCACACGCCTTCGGCGGCGAGCCGGTCGGACAGCTTGTAAGCCTCCACCGCGTGGTGGAAGGCGGCGATCTTGAAGCCGAATTCCCTGGACAGGTCCAGCATGGTGGCCATTTCATCGGCGCGGTAGCAGTGGATGTGCACGCGGATGTCGCCCTGGATCGCACCGGCCAGCGTATCCAGCTTGAGGTCGCGCTTGCCGCCGGTATCGCCGGCGCTGTCGCCCTTGTCGCTGCCGCTGAACCAGCGCTTCTTCTGTTGCTTCTTCGGTGCGTTCTTGGCGATGTACTCGCTGGCATCGATGAAGGCCGCGCGGTACCCGGCCACGTTGCCCATGCGCGTGCCCGGGGCCACGCCCTTGCCGCTGCCGTAGACGCGCTTGGGGTTCTCGCCGCAGGCCATTTTCAGGCCCCACGGCGCGCCCGGGAACTTCATGGCCTGGTAAGTGGTGGCCGGTACGTTCTTCAGCGTCACCCCGCGCCCGCCCACCAGGTTGGCCGAGCCGGGCAGCACCTGCATCGCGGTCACGCCACCGGCGAGCGCCGCGGCAAAGCCCGGGTCCTGCGGCCACACCGAATGTTCGGCCCACACGTTGGCGGTGACCGGCGCGGTCATCTCGTTGCCGTCGCTGTGCGCGCTTACCCCGGGACTGGGGTACACGCCCAGGTGCGAATGCACGTCGATGATGCCGGGCGTGACCCACTTGCCGGCCGCATCGATCCGCACCGCGTTGGCCGGTGCATCCAGCGCGCTGCCGACCGCGCGGATGCGGCCGTCCTGCAGCAGCACATCGGCGTTGTCCAGGCGCGTACCGGTGCCGGTCAGCACGGTGGCATTGCGGATCAGCACCGGCGCCGAGGCGATCGGGGCGTAGGTGCTGGGATAGGGGTCCTGCACGAACCGCGAGGCGGCGGGCGCCGGCGCAAGGCCGATCGAAAACAACGCCAGGCCGATGCCGACGCTCAACACCTTATGCATGAATTCCCCGGGTTCACATGGACGCAGCCGCCGACGCTAGCCGGGCAGGGGGGCGTTTGCCAAGTGACGAACTGCACGGTCGGTGGCTATGAAGAATTGTTACGCCATCATTAAAAACCGTGAACCAATCGTGAATTTTGCGTTACGCTCGGGATCGGGCCGCGTGCCCGTCATTTGCGAATCTGCTCGAATTTTTCGGCACTTGCATCACTCAAGGAAGGTAATTCAATGAAACAGCGTTACTCCGCTTCGTCCCGCCAGCCCGCGCGCAGCGTGCTGGCGTCGGCCATCACCGGCACCCTGTTGGCCGCCCTCGCACTGCCGGGCATCGCCCAGGCCAACGATGTACTGGATGCCTACCAGCAGCAGCGCCAGGTCCAGCGCGCCGCCTACAACCTGGACACTGCCCGGGTCGATGTGACCCCCCGCGTCGTCGCGTCGGTGCGTCCGACCGCCGAGGCCAGCACCCCGGTTCTGGGCAACGCCGGCGATGCTGAAAGCTGGCGCACCGACGAGTTCAAGGCCGACTGGGGCCTGCAGGCCATCAATGCCGACGCTGCCTATGCGCGCGGCCTGACCGGCAAGGGCATCCGCCTGGGCGTGTTCGACAGTGGTACCGGGTTGGAACACGATGAATTCGCCGGCAAGGACCATCGCAGCATCCATCTGGCCGACGTGCTCGGTGACGGCAGCCTGTGCACCCGTGAAGTGCTCGACGGTCCGGATGCCTGCTTCGTCAGTGACGGCGACCAGGTGGCGGTCGACTATCAGATCCTGGATCCCGAATACGCTGACATCTTCGAGCGCAATCATATTTATGAAGGTGCCAGCTACAACGTCCACGGGACCCACGTGTCCGGCACCATCGCGGCCAACCGCGATGGCAACGGCACGCACGGTGTGGCGTTTGGCGCCGACCTGAGCGTGGCACGGCTGTTCTCCAACTCGGCCAGCTACGTGAGCATCGTCGAAATCGATGGCGATCTCTATCTGGATCCGCAGTCCATCGCAGGCCTGGGCGCCGACGATTCGATCTTCGGGCAGCTGTACACCGCGCTCAACGCGCAGGGCGTACGCGCGGTCAACCACAGCTGGGGCCTGTCCTCCGAGCCGAACACGGCCGAAGATCTGGATTTCTACCAGTCCCACCCGGTGTTCGAGAATCAGTTCGCCGCGATGGCCGAAGGGTCGCGCAGCAGTGGCCTGATCCAGGTGTGGGCGGCCGGTAATACCGACTCGTTCAACCCCTCGCCCGAAGAAGCACCGATTGCAGGCGTCTACGCGTCGTTGCCGCGCGCGATCGCCGACCTTGAGCCGTACTGGCTGGCGGTCGTCAACGTCAACAAGGAACTGGAACTGAGCAACCGTTCCATGCGCTGCGGCCTGGCGGCCAACTGGTGCCTTGCCGCGCCGGGCACGGCCATCACGTCCACCGTATACGGTCCCGATTCGAAGATCGACGCCGACTTCTACGACGACAACGGCAACCTGGTCATCGACATCAACGGCCAGACGCCCACCTACGGCTACCAGGACCTGAGCGGCACCTCGATGGCGGCCCCGCACGTCACCGGCGCGCTCGGCCTGTTGTTCGAACGCTTCCCGTACCTGGACAACGCGCAGGTGCGCGATGTGCTGCTGACCACCGCCACCGATCTCGGTGCCAAGGGCGTGGACGATGTCTACGGCTGGGGCCTGATGAACCTGGCCAAGGCCATCGAAGGCTACGGCCAGCTGCGCGTGGACACCGACGTGGTGATGAACCAGAAGGCCGGTGGCCTGAAGGTGTGGGAAGGCGATGCATGGGACGACTGGACCAACGACATCGGCGGCCCGGGCAAGCTGACCAAGTCCGGCATCGGCTGGCTGCGCCTGAGCGGTGACAACACCTTCAACGGCGCCATCGTGCGTGAGGGCGTGCTGGAACTGGACGGCGTCAATGCACTGACGGCCTCGCTGGATGTCACCGGCGGCCAGGTCCTGCTCAACGGCACCCTGCGCGACATGCGCTTCAACAACATCGCCGGCACCAGCCGCGTCACCGCCAGCGGCGTGCTCGACAACACCGACCTGACCATCAGCGGCGGCGTGGTCTCGTTCAACGGCGTGCAGACCGGTGGCAGCACCCTGGTCGGTGCCAAGGGCGCGCTGCAGGGTATCGGCCGTCTCGGCGACACCCGCGTGGAAGGCATCATCGCGCCGGGCAACTCGATCGGCACCCTGACCATCGACGGCGACTACGTGCAGACCGCCAGCGGCACCTACCTGGCCGAACTGGCCCCGGGCAGCCGCAGCGACCAGCTGCACGTGACCGGCACCGCCAGCCTGGACGGCACCCTGAAGGCACTGCCGGAAGTGGGCATCTACTACCTGGGTGAGCAGTTCAACTTCCTGCAGGCCGACGGCGGCGTCAACGGCACCTTCGCCACCGTGGACTTCTCCTCGTTCTCGCCGTTCCTGCAGTTCGACCTGGGCTACGGCGCCAACGGCGTGCAGATCAACGTGGCCCGCGGCAACGCACTGGCCAGCGCGGCGGTAACCGCCAACCAGCTGGGCGTGGCCACCAGTGCGGACAGCCTGGGCATCAACCAGGGCCTGCCCAAGCCGCTGACCCAGCTGTTCCCGGCCCAGGTCGGCGCGGCATTGGATGCCTTGAGCGGTGAACTGCATGCCGCCACGCCGATGGCGCTGGTGGAAAGCAGCCGCTACCTGCGCGATGCCGCGCTCAGCCGCAGCGTCGGCGCGCGTGCACCGGGTGCAGGCGATGCCGCCGTCACCGGTGCGTGGGTGCAGGCCATCGGCGGCAGCGGCAAGCTCGACGGCGACGCCAACGCGGCGCGTACGCAGAGCAACACCAGTGGGCTGCTGGTCGGTGCCGACCACCAGTTCGCCGGCGGCTGGCAGGTGGGCGGCCTGATCGGTACCGGGCGTACCGACAGCAAGCAGGCCCAGGGCCGTCGCGCCCGCGCGGAAATCGACAACACCCACCTGGGTGCCTACGTGGGCAACCAGTGGGGTGGGTTCGGCCTGCGCGCCGGTCTGGGCTATACCCGCCATGAAGTGGACAGCCGCCGTGAGCTGGCCTTCGCCGGCTTCCAGGACGCACTGACCGCGCGTTACGACGCCAAGACCCGCCAGCTGTTCGTCGAAGGTGCCTACCGCATCGGCGGCGCCGAAGCGGGCCTGGAGCCGTACCTGCAGCTGGCGCGCGTGGAAGTGGACGTGGACGGCGTCAACGAGCAGGGCGGCGCGGCTGCGCTGCACGGCACCGTGGGCGATACCCGCACCACCATCGGCACCGCCGGTGTGCGCTTCGACCGCGGCCTGAAGACCGCGTGGCAGCAGGAGAGCTGGCTGCACGTGCGGGGCGGGGTGGGTTACCGCCGCGCGTCGGGCGACCGCAGCCAGGTGGCCAACCTGGCCCTGGCCGGTGGCAGCGGCTACACCGTCAGTGGCGCGGCCATCGCCGACCACGCGGTGGTGGCCGAGCTGGGCCTGTCGGCCTGGTTGAGCCCGCGCAGCCAGCTGGAGCTGGGCTACAACGGCCAGTTCGGCAGCGAGTCGCGCGACCACGGTGCCACTGCGCGCTGGTCCGTGCAGTTCTGATCCAGCGGTAACGGCAACACGGAAAAAGGCGGCCACTGGCCGCCTTTTTCTTGCTTGTTGGGTGTGCACCCGCAGAATAGGCACACTGGAACCACTTGCCGGACCGCACGCGCACTATGAAGAACAAACAGGAAATCGTCGAAAACTGGCTGCCGCGCTACACCGGCGTGCCGCTGGACCAGTTCGGCCAGCACATTCTGCTGACCAACTTCGCAGGCTACCTGCACACCTTTTCCCACCTGACCGGCGCGCCGGTGCAGGGCATGGACCGGCCGATGGCCAGCGTCACCAGCGATGACATCACCCTGATCAACTTCGGGATGGGCAGCCCCAACGCGGCCATCGTGATGGACCTGCTGTCGGCGGTGATGCCCAAGGCGGTGCTGTTCCTGGGCAAATGTGGCGGTCTGAAGCGCAAGAACCAGCTGGGCGACATGATCCTGCCGATCGCGGCGATCCGCGGCGAGGGCACCTCGGGGGACTATCTGCCGCCGGAAGTGCCGGCGCTGCCGGCCTTTGCGCTGCAGCGGGCGGTGTCCACGACCATCCGCGACCTGGGCCATGATTACTGGACGGGGACGGTCTATACGACCAACCGCCGGGTCTGGGAGCACGATGAGGCGTTCAAGGAGAAGCTGCGGCTGATGCGCTGCATGGCCATCGACATGGAGACGGCCACGCTGTTCGCGGCGGGCTTTGCCAACCACATCCCGATCGGGGCGCTGCTGCTGGTGTCCGACCAGCCGATGATCCCGGACGGGGTGAAAACCGAGGCGTCCGACGCCAAGGTCAGTTCGCAGTTCGTCGAAAACCATATCCAGATCGGTATCGAGGCGCTTAAGCTTATACGGCGCAACGGCAAGTCGGTCCGCCACCTGCGTTTTGACGAGTGATGGCAATGGAACCGGCGGGCGTCCTGGCGACGTGCCGCCCTCAGGGGTAGTGAATGGACGTGGCGGTACAAGTGGTGGAATTCTGGCGCGATGCCGGTCCACAACAATGGTTCACGCGCGATGACGCGTTCGATGCGCGGTTCCGCGAGGCGTTCCTGGAGGAACATTTCGCGGCGGCGCGGCGTGGGCGCGAGCATTGGCTGGGCAGTGCCGACGGTGCGCTGGCGCTGATGATTCTGCTCGACCAGTTTCCGCGCAACTGTTTCCGCGACACGGCCCATTCCTACGCGACCGACGGTCTGGCCCGGCACTACGCGATGCGCGCGGTGGAGGAGGGGCTGGACCTGCAGCTGGTGCCGAAGCTGCGCGCTTTCATCTATCTGCCGTTCGAGCATTCCGAAGATCCGCAGGACCAGGAGCGGTCGGTGGCGATGTTCGATGTGCTGGGCGACAAGGAATACCTGCAGTACGCCGAGCTGCACCGCGACATCATCCGTCGCTTCGGCCGTTTCCCGCACCGCAATGCGGTGCTGGGTCGGATGCCGACGCCGGAGGAGCTGGATTACCTGGCCGAGGGTGGGTTTGCGGGCTGACGCTGGAAGAGCGTGAGCAACTGCTAACTGCAACAGCAACTGCAACAGCGGCGGGTGTGCGCGTGTCCCTGGCTTGGCGGGTAC
>NZ_QAIW01000149.1:0-1393 GCF_003061285.1 Stenotrophomonas sp. HMWF003
CCAGCGGCATCATGGCAGAGGCACACCTACGGCGCCCTCGCCGCCTCATCCCGCGTCTCTTCCTGCGCAGCGATCTCCCGCTCGATCCACGCGTCCATCATCCGGCGAGCCCGCTGCGTCCGCCGGCGCTGCAACGCGTACTCCATGTCCAGCACCCGGTACAGCGACCACATCACCAGCAGCATCAACAGCGCGAACGGCAAGGCCGCAATCGTGATCATGCCCTGCAGCGCGGTCAGCCCGCCGGCCAGCAGCAACACGCCGGCAATCAGCGCGATCGCCACGCCCCACACCATGCGCCGTGCCAGCGGCGGATCACCCGCCTCCTCGGTCGACATCGTGGCCAGTACCAGCACCGCCGAATCGGCCGACGTCACGAAGAAGATCATCAACAGCACCAGCGCGATCACCGACAACACCATCGGCATCGGCAGGCTGTCGAACATCGTGAACAGCACCGTCTCATAGCCGTTGCCCAGCGCCTGCGCCAGGTCCACGTGGCCGAAGATCTGCGACCACAGCGCCGTGCCGCCGAACACCGAGAACCACAGGAAGCCCAGCACGCTCGGTGCGATCACCACGCCCAGCACGAACTCGCGGATGCTGCGCCCGCGCGACACACGCGCAATGAACGAACCCACGAACGGCGCCCACGCGATCCACCACGCCCAGTAGAAGATCGTCCAGTCGGCCACCCACGTACTGCCCGAGAACGGCGACATGCGCAGGCTCATCGTCACCAGCGAATTGAGGTAGGACCCGATGGTGGTGGTGAACGTATCGAAGATGAAACCGGTGGGGCCCAGCACCATCACCAGCGCCAGCAATACCGCCGCCAGCCCCAGGTTGAAGTTGGACAGCCACTTGATGCCGCGGTTCACCCCACTGGTGGTCGACGCCATGTACAGCACGAACGCCACCGCGATGATGGTCAGCTGCACCGGAATCGAGTCGCGGATGCCGAACACGCGATGCAGGCCCGCCGCGATCTGGATCGTACCGAAGCCCAGCGTGGTGGCCACGCCGATCGCGGTGGCCACCACCGCCGCCACGTTCACCACCGTGCCCATCCAGCCGCGGTGGTGCGCGCCGATGATCGGCTGCAGCAGATCACTGATCAGGCCGCGGCCATTGCGGTTGAACTGGAACCACGCCATCGCCAGCCCGATCAGCGCATAGATGGCCCACGGATGCAGCCCCCAGTGGAAGAACGCGTAGCGCATCGAGGCACGGGCGGCTTCCATGCTCTGCGGTGCCAGCCCTTCCGGTGGCTTGACGAAATGCGAGATCGGCTCGGCCGCCCCCCAGAACACCAGGCCGATGCCCATGCCGGCGGCAAACAGCATCGACATCCAGCTGGCGTTGGAAAAATCCGGCTCGGCATCTTCACCGC
>NZ_QAIW01000150.1:0-28013 GCF_003061285.1 Stenotrophomonas sp. HMWF003
GTATGGCGAGGCGGCCCTGCACGCCACGGCGGCGGGCACGCAGTTCATCGGCGGCACCTCGCTCTGGTTTGCCGAGCACGCCGCGGCCGATGGCACCGTGCAGGACACCGTGTGCGTGACCGGGACCAAGGGCAAGAGCACCACCACCTCGCTGCTGGCGCACCTGCTGCGCGCGTCCGGCGCGCGCACCGCGCTGGTGGGCAATATCGGCCTGCCGTTGCTGGAAGTGCTGGACCCGCAGCCGGCGCCGCAGTACTGGGCGGTGGAGTTGTCCAGCTACCAGACCGGCGAGGTCGCGCGCAGTGGCGCGCACCCGCAGGTGGCGATCGTGCTGAACCTGTTTCCCGAACACCTGGACTGGCACGGCAGTGAAGCGCGCTACATCGCCGACAAGCTGCGCCTGGTGACCGAGGCGCAGCCGCGCATCGCCGTGCTCAATGCCGCCGATCCGCACCTGGCCGCGTTGTCGCTGCCATACAGCCAGGTGGTGTGGTTCAACCAGCCGCAGGGTTGGCACATGCGGGGTGAGGTGGTGTATCGCGGCGAACACGCGGTATTCGATACCGCCAACACGCCCCTGCCCGGGCGGCACAACCGCGGCAACCTGTGCGCGGTGCTGGCCGCGCTGGAGGCGCTGGGGCTGGACGCGGCGGCGCTGGCACCGGCCGTGCAGGACTTCCGCCCGCTGCCCAATCGCCTGCAGACCGTGGGTACGCGTGATGGCCTGACGTTCGTCAACGATTCCATCAGCACCACCCCGCACGCCAGCCTGGCCGCGCTGGACTGTTTCGCCGGGCAGCGCATCGCGCTGCTGGTGGGCGGGCATGACCGCGGACTGGACTGGCACGACTTCGTGCAGCACATGGCCCACGACGTGCCGCCGGTGGAGATCATCACGATGGGGGCCAACGGCCCGCGCATCCATGCACTGCTGCAACCGCTGGCCGATGCCGGCCGCTTCGGGCTGCATGCGGCGGCTGACCTGGCCGAGGCGATGCAACTGGCCCGCACCGCACTGGGCGGGCAGGGCGGGGTGGTGTTGATGTCGCCGGGCGCGCCCAGTTACGGGGTGTACCGCGACTACGTGGCACGCGGCCGCCACTTCGCCGCACTGGCCGGGTTCGACCCGGAGGCGATCACCGCCATCGCCGGCATCGGCATCGCGTAGAGCCGACCGTTGGTCGGCTGCCGTCGCGCTTGCCCATCCCGCCGGGCCTCAATGCATCACCCGTCCTGATCCCCCATGAACAGGTACTCGCCCTCGATCAACTGCTGCAGGTACGCATCGAAATTCGGCGCGATCACCACATAGCTGTCCGGGTCATGCAGGTAGCGCACCACCTGGCCGACAACGCCGCCGGGCGCGGGATCGAAATCCAGGTACAGCATCGAGGTGCCGCCATTGTTGACGCAGTGCGCGAAGCACAGGCGCTGGCCCATCGGCAGGTCGGCATCAATGCCCGCGCCCAGGATGTCGGCGTCTTCCTCCAGCCATTCCTCGTAGATCGAGCGGATGCTCTCGCCCCAGCTGTCCCACTGGGCGGTGTCTTCGAATATCTGTTCGATCGACCGCAGGTAATACGGGTAGCTGCCCAGGTCCGAGCCGAGCATCGGCACGCAGACCTCACCGCCGGGGTAGGCGCGGTAATGGGTGCCATCAATTCGGCCCAGCAGGTCCACCAGGCTGTCGGGCACCTGCGGCCAACGGGCACGCAGGCGCTGCCGGTCTGTGGCGCTGGCCCCTTCGGTCCAGGCCCACATGGGGACTTCGTCGTCGGGCAGGCGGGGCACCAGGCCGGTGAGGAAGCGATCGACAAGCGTCATGGCGCAGCAGCCGTGCAGAAGCGGCCGACAAGGGTGCCAGATTTTCGTAGAGCGGGGCTCTGGCCCGCTGCTTCGGATTGCGCTTGGTACGGAACGGCCGCGGGGCAGAGCCCCGCTCTACGGGGTGTGCGCAGCGGGGCAGAGCCCCGCTCTACACGGGGTGTTCGCCTGGTCGTCCTACACTCGGGGTTCTTATCCGGAGGAGCAGGCGCATGGTCAGGCAATGGCGGTGGGGAGCGGCGGTGCTGTTGGGGATGGTGGCGCTGCCGTCGATGGCGGCAATGAAGACCCAGCCGGTGGAATGGCAGTTGGACGGCACCACCTTCAGTGGCGTGCTGGTCTATGACGACGGCGACAGCGACAAACGCCCCGGGCTGGTGATGGTGCCCAACTGGAAGGGCGTCAATGACTCGGCCATCGCCAAGGCCAAGCAGTTGGCCGGCGACGACTACGTGGTGCTGGTGGCCGATGTGTACGGCAAGGGCGTGCGCCCGAAGACCGACGCCGAGGCAGGGCCGGTGGCGACCAAGCTGCGCAACGAGCGCCCGGTGCTGCGGGCGCGCGCGTTGAAGGCCATCGACGTGCTCAAGGCCCAGGCCGGCAAGGCGCCGCTGGATGCGTCGCGGATCGGCGCGGTCGGCTTCTGTTTCGGTGGCACCACCGTGCTGGAAATGGCCCGGGCCGGCGCACCGCTGGCCGGGGTGGTCAGCCTGCACGGCGGGCTGGGCTCACCGTTGCCGGCCAAGGCCGGTGGCACCCATCCCTCGGTGCTGGTGCTCAATGGCGCCGACGACAAGGGCGTGAGCAAGGACGACATCGCCAGCTTCGAGCAGGAAATGAATGCCGCCAAGGTCGACTGGGAATTCACCAACTACAGCGGCGCGGTGCATTGCTTCGCCGAAGCCGACGCCAACAGCCCGCCGGGGTGCCTGTACAACGAACGCGCCGCCAAGCGCGCCTGGAAGGCGCTGGACGAATTCTTCGAGGAGCGGTTCGAGACACGACGCCGGTAGAGCCGGCCGTGGGTCGGCTGCACCGCGCAGGGCGCGGTGCAGCCAGCGGTTATCGAGGTGCTGGGGCGAAGGGTAGCCGACCAACGGTCGGCTCTACCTCGGAGGATTACGACCGTGGGGGCGGCACGCCCCCCGTCAATGCGAGCGCTGCACCGCGTAACGGGCCAGCCCGCGCAGGGCGGCCACGGCATCGTTGTCGGCCAGGCCGTCGAGCGCGCGCTCGGCGGCATCGGCGTATTCCACGGCGCGGGCGCGGCTGTATTCCAGGCCGCCGGTGGCGTGGATGGCGGCCAGCACTTCGGGCATGGCCTCGGCATCGCCGTTCTGCACGATCGCACGCAGGCGCTCGCGGGTGGTCGCATCGGTGTGCGCCATGGCGTGGATCAGCGGCAGCGTGGCCTTGCCTTCGGCCAGGTCGTCGCCGAGGTTCTTGCCCAGTTCGTCGGCGTTGGCCGAGTAATCCAACACGTCATCGGCAATCTGGAAGGCATAGCCCAGCGCCATGCCGTAGTCGTACAGCGCCTGCTGGGTGGCGTCATCGACGCCGCTGGCCAGCGCGCCCAGGCGGGTGCCGGCCGCGAACAGCACGGCGGTCTTGCGCTCGATCACCCGCAGGTAGGCCGCTTCGTCGGTGTCGGGGTTATGCACGTGCAGCAGCTGCAGCACCTCGCCTTCGGCGATGCGGTTGGTGGTGTCGGCCAGGATCCGCATGACCGGCATGCGGTCCAGTTCGACCATCAGCTGGAAGCTGCGCGAGTACAGGAAGTCGCCCACCAGCACGCTCGGCGCGTTGCCCCACAGGGCATTGGCGGTACTGCGGCCGCGGCGCAGGTTGGATTCGTCCACCACGTCGTCGTGCAGCAGGGTCGAGGTGTGGATGAACTCGATGATCGCCGCCAGCTGGTGGTGCTCGGGGCCGGCCTGGCCCACCGCGTGGCCGGCCAGCATGACCAGCATCGGCCGCAGGCGCTTGCCGCCGGCGGAGATGATGTGGTCGGCGATCTGGTTGATCAGCACGACATCCGAGGACAGTCGGCGGCGAATCAGCGCATCGACGGCGGCCATGTCGGTCGCGGCGAGCGTCTGGATCTGGGGCAGGCCCAGCGCGGGGCGGGTGTCTTCGGTGATGGTCATGCGGTCTGACTTTCAGGCTTGACCTTAATTATAGGCGGTGCCGTCGTGTTTCGCCCGCGAAGGCCGGCCACGACCCGCTGGCCGGTGGGCGGGTGGCCAGCCGGCACGCCGGAAGGACACCGGGTGGGCCCGCCCATGGTCCGGTCGGCCGGTGGCTCCGCAGGCCGGCCCAGCGCGCGCCAACGGGGCGTGTGACGTGAATACGTATGCATGCAGCGCCATCGCCGAAGGTGCAGGGCTAAGCTTGTCGGGTTCGTTTTGGCACCCCGTTCGGCGGGTGCATGGAAGCCCGGAGGGGGGCCCTCGATGTCGCAGACTCCATGGTGGCGCGGTGCCGTCATCTACCAGATCTACCCGCGCAGTTTCCTCGACGCCAATGGCGACGGGGTAGGTGACCTGCCCGGCATCATCGACCGGCTGGACTACGTGGCCGCGCTGGGCGTGGACGCCATCTGGGTGTCGCCGTTCTTCACCTCGCCGATGGCCGATTTCGGCTACGACATCGCCGACCATCGCGACGTGGACCCGCTGTTCGGCACGCTGGCCGATTTCGACCGGCTGCTGGCCAAGGCGCACGCGCTGGGCTTGAAGGTGATGATCGACCAGGTGTTCAGCCACACCTCGATCGACCATGCCTGGTTCCGCGAGAGCCGCCAGGACCGCACCAATCCGAAGGCGGACTGGTACGTGTGGGCCGACCCGCGCGAGGATGGCACGCCGCCCAACAACTGGATGTCGATCTTCGGCGGGGTGGCCTGGCAATGGGAACCGCGCCGGGAGCAGTACTTCCTGCACAACTTCCTGGCCGACCAGCCGGACCTGGATTTCCACAACCCGGCGGTGCAGCAGGCCACGCTGGACTACGTGCGCTTCTGGCTGGACCGGGGCGTGGACGGGTTCCGCCTGGACTCGATCAACTTCTGCTTCCACGACGCGCAGCTGCGCGACAACCCGGCCAAGCCGCTGGAAAAGCGCGTGGGCCGGGGGTTCAGCGCGGACAATCCGTACGCCTACCAGTACCACTACTACAACAACACCCAGCCGGAGAACATCGGCTTCATCGAGCGCCTGCGCGGGCTGCTGGACGCGTACCCGGGGACGGTGAGCCTGGGCGAGATCTCCGCCGAGGACTCGCTGGCCACCACCGCCGAGTACACCGCGCCGGGCCGGCTGCACATGGGCTACAGCTTCGAGCTGCTGGTGAAGGATTTCAGCGCCGGCTACATCCGCGACACCGTGTCGCGGCTGGAAGCGACGATGACCGAAGGCTGGCCGTGCTGGGCGATCTCCAACCACGACGTGGAGCGCGCGGTGACCCGCTGGGGCGGCCATCCGGCGCAGCCGCGGCTGGCGCGGATGCTGGTGGCGCTGCTGTGTTCGCTGCGTGGCTCGATCTGCCTGTACCAGGGCGAGGAACTGGGCCTGGGCGAGGCGGACGTGCCGTTCGAGGCGCTGCAGGACCCCTACGGCATCACCTTCTGGCCGAACTTCAAGGGCCGCGACGGCTGCCGCACGCCGATGCCGTGGATCGATGCGCCGCTGGCAGGGTTCACCAGCGGTGAGCCGTGGCTGCCGATCCCGGCCGAGCACCGCGCCGCGGCGGTGGCGGTGCAGGAGCATGACCCGCACTCGGTGTTGAACGCGTTCCGCCAGTTCCTGGCGTGGCGAAAGACGATGCCGACGCTGCTGGTGGGCGACATCGAATTCCTGCACACGGCCGAGCCGGTGCTGATGTTCGCGCGCCGGCATGCGGGGGAGACGCTGCTGCTGGCGTTCAACCTGGCGGCCGACACCGCGCGCGTGGTGCTGCCCGCCGGCCGCTGGCAGCCGATGCACGTGCCGGGCCCGGACGTGGGCCATGCCGACGGCGGGACGTTGGTGCTGCCGGCGCAGTCGATGTACTGCGCGCGCCTGGGCTGATTCGATTTCCGGTGGTAATTGAGAGGGCGGGGCTTGATGGCCTCGCCCTTTTTTTTGTGTCCTCTCCCAGGTCCAGGGGCACTGTGGATGCGGTGGTGTCGCCTTTCGGGCGCGTCGCGATCCGAAGGGCCCCGTAGCCGCCGGTAGGCCCCTGGCGCAAATGTCCCCCGGCCGCTTTGGCGGCCTCCTCCTTTATTTTGCCCAGGGGCCTACCGACGGCTACGGGGCTCGGCTCGCGGTGCGCAGCAGGAAGCGAGGCCTTTCTGGCGCTGGTCTGTGGGTCGGGCGCTGGGTCTCGATGCCCTTGGAGGCGAAATAAAGGGGGAGGGGGCGGCCGCAGGCCGACGCCGGAGGACATTCGCCGGAAAGGGTATCGGGACCCAGTGCCCGACCCACAGACCGCCGTTAACGTTCATGGCACAACAAAAAACCCCGCTGCCGAAGCAGCGGGGTTTCTGTTGGTGCGGCTACCGCAGGATCAGAACTTGTAGTTCACGCCCAGCATGTAGGTGCGGCCCCACTCGATGTATTCCAGCGGGCGGTCCTTGGTGCCGGCATAGGTGCGGTACGGCTCGTTGGTCAGGTTGCTTCCCTGCAGCAGCAACGTCAGCCCGTGCAGGCTGCTGTCGTCGGCGAAGGTGTAGCTGATCTGCGCGTCGGTCACGTTCTCGCCCACCACGTAGCGCAGCGTGCGGTTGCCGTTGAAGTTGCCGATCTCGCCAATGAAGTCCGACCGCCGGCGCTGGCTCACACGGGCCTCGAACCCACTGCGCTCGTAGTACGCCGTGAAGTTGTACACCCGCTTGGACAGCCCCGGCAGACTGATCGGATCGCTGCCCACGCTGGACGCGCTTTCCGGGTCCAGGATCTGGATGTTGCTGTCATTGAACGTCGCGCTGGCCTGCACGCCGAAGCCGCGCAGCGTGTCGGTGAACATGTCCAGCGGGAACGACGCCGTCAGCTCCAGCCCCTTCAGCTTGCCGCCCTTGCCGTTTTCCGGCGAGGAGAACGTGCCGGTGGTCAGCAGCGGGGCGGTCATGCCCGGCGGAATCACGTAGCTGGCCAGCAGGTCGCTGAAATCGTAGTCGTCGCGCGACTGCGTGTACACGTACGACTTCAGGTCCTTGTAGAAGATCGCCGCCGCAACGTAGGCCTTCTCGCCGAAGTACTTCTCATACGACAGGTCCAGTGCATTGGCGCGCCACGGATCCAGCAGCGGGTTGCCGCCGCTGCCGCCCGGCTTGCCGGTGGCCGTATCCACGCCGAACTCCAGGCCGGCGCGCATCTGGTCCACGCGCGGGCGTGCCACCTGCTTGGCTGCGGCGAAGCGCAGCGTCTGCTGGTGCGGGAACATGAACACCAGGTTCAAGCTCGGCAGCCAGTCGGTGTAGGTCTTGCCCGCATCGATCGGCAGCACTTCCTGGCCGGCCGGACGCGACCGGTCGAAGTAGTTGGACTGCGAACTCTGGTCGGTGCGCACCATCTGCACGCCGATGTTGCCGCGCACGCCCACTTCGCCGATGTCGGTGTTGATATTGGCGCGCACCCAGGCCGTGCTGGTCTTTTCCTGCACCGTCCATGCCTTCGGGATCAGGTAGTCCAGGTTGGTGACCGGGTTGAACACCATGTAGCGGTCCACCGCGCCCGGCACGTTCCAGGCCGGAATGTAGCCCAGCCCGGCGAAGCCCAGGTTGACCGGGCGGTACTGCAGGTCGCCGGCGATACTCGCATCGCCCTGGTCGCCGAGCAGGATGTTGCCCTCGGCCTGGGTCTTGTCCTTGCGGCGGTCGGCGTAGTTGACGCCCACGTCCACGTCGGCGAACCACTTCAGCGCCTCGGGCAGCGCGAAGGTCGCCTGCAGGCGTGCGGCCTTCAGGCGGTCGTCCACCTGCGGCACTTTGCCGTAGCCCGAGCCGTAGATGGTGTTGGTCAGGAACAGCGCATCGGGGTTGGAGTAGTTCAGGCCCGGGGTGATCTGCGAGAACCCGTTCGGGTTGACCACCACGCCCACCGTATCCAGCTGCGGCATCGGCGTGAGCTGCAGGTTGCTTTCCAGGTTCAGCTCGTTGCGGGTCGCCTTGGAGTAGTTGACGTCCGCCACCACCTTGACCGATTCAAAGTTGAACTCGTTGTTCCAGCCAAACGCGTCGATCTTGTCCTTGCGCTTGTTGTACATGCCGCGCACCAGCGGATACACGCCGCTGGCCACGCCGCCGGTGAAGGTGCCATCGGCGTTGACCTGCGGGTTGCTGATCAGCAGGCCCGGGGTGTAGTTGCCGTTGTAGTTGCTGAGATTGAGCTCGAACTGGTTGGCGGTGTCGATCTGCTCGGCTTCGGTGTGGAACGCATCCAGGGTGCTGGTCCACACGTTGGACGGACGGAACTGCACGGTGGCCATCACGCCGTCGCGCTTGGTGTTGCCGGTGCGGCGCAGCGCCTTGATGCCGTCGGAGAACACCGTGCCCGGCGCCAGCCCGGGGCGGTTGCCCTGGTCGGTCTGCTCGGTGGTCCACGGCTCGTACAGGCCCACCTGGTTTTCCTGGATCGGCATGTCGCTGTGCGCGTAGCCGATCGCAACACCCCAGGTGTTGTCCATGAACTGGTCGATGTAGCTGGCGCTGAAGCGGTTGCCGTAGGGATCCACGTTGGCCGCCTTGCCCAGCGAGCTCTTCTGGTAGCGGCCGCTGATGGCGATCACGCGCTCGGCGAAGCTCAGTGGGCGCGCGGTCTGCATGTCGATGGTGCCCGACAGGCCCTGGCCGACCAGCGCCGCATCGGGGGTCTTGTACACCACCACGCCATTGACCAGTTCCGAGGGGTACTGGTCGAACTCGACGCTGCGGTTGTCGCCGGTGCTGACCACTTCACGCCCGTTGAGCAGGGTGGTGGCGAAGTCGGGCGACAGGCCGCGCACGCTGATCACCTGGGCGCGGCCGGCCACGCGCTGGGCAGCCAGGCCGGGCAGGCGCGAGATGGATTCGCCGATGCTCACGTCGGGCAGCTTGCCGATGTCTTCGGCCGAAATCGCCTCGACCACCGAGGTGGCGTCCTGCTTGATCGCAATGGCGTTCTCGATGCCGCGGCGGATGCCGGTGACCTGCACGGTGTCCAGGTTGGTGGCCGCAGTCCCGGTCGGCGGGGTGGCGGTAGTGGGTTCGGCGGTCTGCGCCGACGCCATCAACGGCGTCAGGGCGACGGCCAGCGCGATACTCAGCGCGCTGCGCTTGCGGTTCAACATTTTCCCCTCCCAGGCAATGTTGCCAATCGATTTTTTGGTTGCCCGGAGACCCGGGAGCGTCACGGCACGGTGGCCGTTGACTGCGTGGCTATGGTAGGCAGCGGGTCGGCTGCGGGAACCACCCTGCATACGTATTCAATGGCATTTGCAGCGTTGGAATCGGTTACAGGTGCGTCATCGCATTCGCGCTGCCGCGCCACGGTTTGCCATGCAAACCGTGGATACCCGTCATGGGCTACGTCGAGACCTCTGGTCAGGTCTACAGCGGGGTGAAGCGGATCGCCTCGCCGCCGCCCGGCGCAAGCACCAGCGTCAGTGCATCGGCGCTGGTGACCTCGCGGGTTTCGCGCACGAAGGCGAACGGGTTGCTGCGGAAATCCGCATCGTCGCCGTCACGGTAGATCTCGGCGCGGTAGCGCACGCCCGGGTCCAGGAAGCCCAGCGATACCGGCAGCACGCGGCCGTGTTCGTCGGTGATGCTGCCCAGGAACCAGTCGCGGCTGTTGCGGTCCCTGCGCACGATCGTCACATAGTCGCCCACTTCGCCGTTGAGCACGCGGCTGTCCTCCCAATCCACCGCCACGTCCTCGATGAAGCGGAACGCCTCGCGGTGCTGCAGGTAGTGTTCGGGCAGGTCGGCGGCCATCTGGATCGGACTGTAGATCGCCACGTACAACGCCAGCTGCCGCGCCAGTGTGCTGGGGATGGCCTGGCCACCGCGCCCCTTCAGGCTGACGATGCCGGGGGTGTAGTCCATCGGCCCGGACAGCATGCGCGTGAACACCAGGTTGACCTCGTGCTCGGGTGGGTTCGGCGGCTGCCCCCAGGCGTTGTACTCCATGCCGCGCGCGCCTTCGCGCGAGATCCAGTTGGGGTAGGTGCGGCGCAGCCCGGTGTCCTTGATCGGCTCGTGCGGGTTCACCGCGATGTGGCGTTTGGCCGCTTCCTGCACCACCTTCAGGTGGTGGCGGGCCATGAACTGGCCGTCGTGCCACTCGCGCCACAGCGGGCCGCCGGCCGGGTTGCGCCGGTCCACCTGGCCGTCGTCGCAGACATAGCCGCTCTTGAACGCATCCACGCCCAGCCGCGCGTACAGGTCCAGCGCGGCGCCCAGCTGGTCTTCGTAATGCTCGATGGCGCAGCCGGTTTCATGGTGGCCGATCAGGTGCACGCCCTTCTTCGCGCCGTAAGCCGAGAGCGCCTCGATATCGAAGTCGGGCGTGGGCCGGGTGAAGTCGAAGTCGTAGCCGTTGCCCACCCAGTTGCCGTCCCAGCCGGGGTTCCAGCCTTCCACCAGCACGCCGCGGAAGCCGTGCGCGGCGGCGAAGTCGATCACCTTTTTCGTCTTGGCGGTGGTGGCCGCATGCCGGGGACCGGTGGCCCAGCTTTCGTGGTCCAGGTGCATCGACCACCACACCCCCAGGTACTTGGACGGCTTCACCCAGCTCACATCGCCCAGCGCGTTGGGTTCGTTGAGATTGAGGATCAGGTCCGATTCCACCAGCCCACCGGCGCGGTCGCTGATCTGCAGGGTGCGCCACGGGGTATCGAAGGGCAGGCTGCGGCGTACCTTCCAGCCCTCGGCCGACGGCGACAGCTGCGCGCGCAGGCGCTGGCCGTCGCTGCGGCGCAGCCACATGCCCGCATAGTCGACCAGGGCGGCCTCATGGATGGCGATGTGCAGGCCGTCTTTGCTGCGCAGGGTGATCGGGGTATGCACCAACGGCACCTGGTCCAGCGGCGTGCGCTGGTACAGGTATTCGTAGTGGATCGGCTCGCCGGCCGGAATCCACCAGGCGGTGGCGGCCGGGGCGATCGCAAATTCGGTCAGTTCGTCGTCGATGATCGCCTCGCGCAGGCCGGGCTGCGTGGGGAAGCGGTAGCGGAAGCCCACCCCGTCATCGAAGGCACGGAACACCACCTCGAAGCGGCGCTTGGCCCCGCTGCGCTCGCCCAGCTGCACCACCACTTCGTTGTAGTGGTTGCGTACCCGGCGGCGCTCGCCCCAGGGCTGTTCCCAGGTCTCATCGAACGTACGCGTGTGCTGGCCGAGCACCTCCAGGTCGCGGTCGAGCCGGCCGTCGCGCAGCTGGAACCCCAGCCGCGACGGTGCCACCACCGTCTCGCCGAAGCGTTCCACCTGGTAGCTGGGGGTGCCGCCATCAAGCTGCACCGACACCCGCAGCACGTTGCCCGGCGAGGCTACGCTGGCCACCGTGACAGGTTCGGCGGCCGCGCCGAAGGCCAGCAGCAACACAGCGGCAGCCAGCCAGGGCAAGCCGGTGGTGGTGCGTGATCCACGCAGTGAATGCGGGTGTTTCGTCGGCATTTTCCCCTCCCAAGGCGGCCGTTGTCTGGCTCGGACTATAGCCACGCCGTTCCGGTCGTCCCGCCGCTGCGCCATGAATACGTATGCAAGGCGGCGCGTACCGGAGCCTGCCGTCTACCATGGGGCCAGGCACCCTGGGAGGGGGCCGCGCGCGCAACGCCACACCGGTGGACTGACCGGGAGGTGCCGACCTTGGCCGGCACCGTGCGTTGCGTAACCACAACGCGTGCAAAGAGGGAGGGAGGCGCCGGGCGCAAGCCGGGTAGCCGCTTCGATGCTGAAGATGATCTGCCTGACCGCTGCCCTTGGGCTGGCGCCGGGTTCGACCGCAACCGCGGCGGACCTGACCTTCGACGGCCGCACCGCGCGCGCCGACACGGCCGCCGAGGGTGGCTTCCGCCTGCAGGCCGCCGGCCAGACGGTGGCCATTGCCGCCCAGCCAATGCGCAGCCGCACCGACAGCGTGCTGTTCGATGCCCTGTTCGCGCTCGCCCAGCAGGAAATGGACGCCGACCGCGTGGATGCGATCCGCGACCCGGCGTTCAACCAGGGCAACCCGGTGCCGTGCGACTGCTTGCAGACCGGGGAGCGCTGGCCTTACGTGTGGACCCGCGATGTCAGCTTCGCGGCCGACCTCGCGCTGGCCCGGCTGGACACGCAACGCACCCGGCAGTCGCTGCAGTTCAAGTTGTCGCCCGCGCGCGACGGGCACACCCCGGGGCTGTTCGTGGCCCAGGACACCGGCTCCGGCGGCAGCTGGCCGATCAGCAGCGACCGGGTGGTGTGGTTCCTGGCTGCACGCCACCTGCTGGATGACCCGGCGTTCGCCGAGCAGACCTGGCAGGCGCTGCAGGCCACGCTGGCGCAGGACCGCGCAGCAGTGTTCGATGCGCACATCGGCCTGTACCGCGGCGAGACCTCGTTCCTGGACTGGCGCGAACAGACCTACCCGGACTGGACCCGCCAGGACGTCCGCTTCATCGGTGATTCGTTCGCGTTGTCCACCAACGTGCTGCACTACCAGGCGCTGCGCCTGGCCGAGCAGCTGGCGCGCGCCCGCGGCGACGCCCGCGCCAGCGCGTACGCCGGCTGGGCCGACGCGTTGGCCACGCAGATCGACGCGCGCTTCTGGCGCGAAGATGCCGGCATGTACATGAGCTACATCGGCGACGCCGCGCACCCGGTGCCTTATGCCAAGTACGACCTGCTGGCGCTCTCGCTGGGCGTGCTGGCCGACGTGTTCCCGGCCGACCGCGCCCGCCGCGCGCTGGCCGCCTACCCGGCGGTGGAGGGCGGCAGCCCGGTGGTGTGGCCGCAGGAAGCGCAGCAGCCGATCTACCACAACCGCGCGGTCTGGCCCTTCGTCAGTGCGTACTCGCTGCGCGCCGCGCGCCGGCTGGACGATGCCGCCCGTATCCAGCTGGAGATCGACTCACTGATGCGCGGCAGCGCGCTGGCCGGCTCCAACATGGAAAACTACGAGATGCGCCGCCTGGCCGTACATGTCGACGAGGGCGCATTGAGTGGCCCGGTGGTCAATTCGCCGCGCCAGCTGTGGTCGGTGGCCGGCTACCTGTCGATGGTGCTGGAAGGCGTGTTCGGCGTGGAGGCCGACGGCACGGTGGCCCCCAAACTGCCGACCGCGCTGGTACCGCAACTGTTCGGTGCGCGCCGCAGCATCGAACTGGACGACGGCCAGCGCCGCTACGTCCTCACGCGCCCGCGCACGTCGGACGGCGACCTGCTGGTGGCAAAGACGGTCGTGCGCCAGGGCAACACCGTCACCGTGCAGTTGATGGCCCAGGCACCCGCCCCAGGGAGAGCCGGGCCACGCCCGGCGGCTTCGGGCTCTGCAACCGCCTACGCCCCTGCCACGCCCGCCGCACCGACACCCACCGCGCGCGGGACGGCGTGGTCGATTGCGATCCCGGCCAACCACGTGCTGTGGCGCGATGGTCGCCCCGTTACCGGCACCTCGCCGCTGCTGCTCACCGACGATGGCCACGAGCACTGTCTGAGCTTTACCCGCCGCGAGGGCGCGCTTGAATCGCTGCACAGCCCGACCACCTGCATCGGGCCGCAACAGCGTCTGCGCGGTGCCGCCGCGTGGAACTGGACCGCGACCAACCCCACCCGGGTACGCGTACGCCTGCGCTACGACAACCCCAATGGGCCGATCAACACCGGCGTGACCGCTGCGGTGAAGCAGCTGGTGGTGCAGTGCCCGGGCCAGCCGGTGCAGCGTGCCAGCGTGGCGATGCCGCACAGCGTGGGTCCGCAGGATTCCACCGCCGCCGAATTCGATCTGTCCGGCGGGCGCTGTCGGTTCGCGCTGGAAGAGGGTTTCAACATGAGCGCACTGGCGCATTTTGCCACCTACAACGGCGGCAAGGGCGGGCGCGACGGCGTGCTCAACCAGGCTACGGTCAGCGCGCTGCTGATCGCGCCGATTGCCGCCACCGACGGGGATGCACGATGAGCCGCCCCGACAAGCCCACCCTGTCGTTCTGGCAGATCTGGAACATGTGCTTCGGCTTCATGGGCATCCAGTTCGGGTTCGCGCTGCAGAACGCCAATGCCAGCCGCATTTTCGAAACCCTCGGTGCGCCGATGGACGCCGTGCCCGGGCTGTGGATCGCCGCGCCGCTGACCGGGTTGCTGGTGCAGCCGGTGATCGGCTACTGGTCCGACCGCACCTGGACCCGCTGGGGCAGGCGTCGCCCTTACTTCATGATCGGCGCGGTGCTGACCACGCTGGCGCTGCTGGTGATGCCCAACTCGCCCACGCTTTGGATCGCCGCCGGCACGTTGTGGGTGCTGGATGCCTCGATCAACGTGTCGATGGAGCCGTTCCGTGCTTTCGTCGGCGACCAGCTGGCGCCACGCCAACGGCCGACCGGCTACGCCATGCAGAGTTTCTTCATCGGCATCGGCGCGATCGTGGCCAGCTTCCTGCCCTTCGTGCTGGCGCACTTCGGCGTGGCCAACACCGCCGGGGCAGGGCAGGTGCCCGACACCGTGCGCTATGCGTTCTACGTGGGCGCGGTGGTGCTGCTGGCGGCGATCTGCTGGACGGTGTTCAGCACCCGCGAGTACGCGCCCGCCGAACTGGCCGGGTTCGCCGATGCCGAGCCGCCCGCGCACCAGACCGCTGCCGCCGTACGCGGGCCGGCACCCTGGCACCAGGCGGCGCTGTGGTTGGGGGTGGGCGTGGTACTGGCCGGGCTGATCGCCTGGCGCCAGGGCGACAAGATGCTGTACGTGCTGGCCGGCCTGTGTGCCGCCTACGGCGTGCTGCTGGGCCTGGCGCGGGTGCTGCCCGGCACCCACATGCTGGCGCAGATCGTGGGCGACCTGCGCACCATGCCGACCACCATGCGGCGGCTGGCCTGGGTGCAGTTCTTCTCGTGGTTCGCGCTGTTTGCGATGTGGATCTTCACCACCCGCGCGGTGGCCGGCGTCCACTTCGGTGCGACCGAGACCGAGTCGGCGGCCTACAACGAAGGCGCCAACTGGGTGGGCGTGCTGTTCGGGGCCTACAACGGCTTCGCGGCGCTGGCAGCGCTGCTGATTCCGCCGATGGTGCGCGCGCTCGGGCTGCGCTGGAGCCATCTGCTCAACCTGTGGCTGGGCGGCGCGGGACTGATCTCGATGATGTTCATCGACGATCCGCGCTGGCTGCTGCTGTCGATGGTCGGCGTGGGCTTTGCCTGGGCCTCGATCCTCTCGCTGCCGTACGCACTGCTGTCCGACAGCGTGCCGGCGGCCAAGATGGGCGTGTACATGGGCATTTTCAATTTCTTCATCGTGATCCCGCAGCTGGTGGCTGCCAGCGCGCTCGGCTTCGCCCTGCGTGCCTGGCTGGGTGGCCAGCCCATGCATGTGCTGGTGCTGGGCGGCTGCAGCCTGCTGGTGGCCGGTCTGTGCGTGCTGCGGGTTCCGTCCCGTCCGGAGGTGGTGTGATGCGTGGTGCGTTGTCTGTTGCTGTCCTGCTTGTTCTCTCCGCCGGCCAGGCCATGGCCGGGCCGCGCCCGGACTACATCGGTACCACCGAGCCGTTCGCCAGCGATGCGGTGTACTTCGTGGTGACCGATCGTTTCGTCAACGGTGATCCGTCCAATGACCACCGCGACCAGGGCGGCAAACACCGCACCTTCGACATCCCGGTGCCGTGCCCGGACAAGGTGGACGGCAACATCGGCTACCTCGGCGGCGACTTCAAGGGCGTCCTCGACAATGCCGACTACATCCGCAAACTGGGCTTTGGCGCCGTGTGGATCACCCCGATCGTGGACAACCCCGACGAGGCCTTCACCGGCAGCAAGCCGATCAGTTGCACCAGCACCCTGACCGACCGCGGCAAGACCGGTTACCACGGCTACTGGGGCGTCAATTTCTACACGCTGGACGAGCACCTGCCCAGCGCCGACCTGGACTTCGCCGGGCTCACCCGGGGCCTGCACGCGGCCAAGCTGAAGGTGGTGCTGGACATCGTGGGCAACCACGGGTCGCCTGCCTGGACCATGCCGACGCGCCAGCCGCAGTTCGGCCAGATCTTCGACAAGGACGGCACCCTGATCGCCGACCACCAGAACCTGCCGCCGCAGCAGCTCGATCCGACGCACAACCGGCTGCACGCGTTCTACAACAGCATCGGCCCGGTCGACGGCAAGCACGGCTCGATCTTCGACGGCAACCTGGCCGAGCTGTCCGACTTCAACGAGCACAACCCGGCGGTGATGGACTACCTGGTGGGCGCCTACCTGCAGTGGACCGCGCAGGGCGTGGACGCGCTGCGCATCGACACCATCGGCTGGCTGCCGCACCCGTGGTGGCACGAATTCGTGGGCCGCATCCGCGCCGCGCACCCGGGCATGTTCATGTTCGGCGAGGCGTTCGACTACGACGCCGGCAAGATCGCCGAGCACACCTGGCCGGCCAACGCCAACGTCAGCGTGCTGGATTTCCCGCTGCGCGGCGCGCTGTCGTCGGTGTTCGGCACGGAGCAGAAGGGCTTCGAGACGCTGGCCGAACCGCTGCACCTGGTGGGCGGTCCGTACGCCAACCCGTATGAGCTGATGAGCTTCTACGACAACCACGACATGGCGCGTCTGGATGCTACCGACGCCGGCTTCATCGACGCGCACAACTGGCTGTTCACCGCGCGCGGTATTCCGGTGCTGTACTACGGCTCGGAAACCGGCTTCATGCGCAGCCGCGCCGAGCACGCCGGCAACCGCGCCTACTTCGGCCAGCCGCGCGTGGATGCCGCGCCGCAGAGCCCGATCTTCGGCCCGCTGCAGCGCATCGCCACCCTGCGCGAGGCGACCCCGGCGTTGCAGCGCGGCCTGCAGGTCAATGAGCGCCTGCAGGGTGACGAAGCGGTGTTCTTCCGCGTGCTCCAGCACGGCGACACCACCCAGACCGCACTGGTACTGCTCAACAAGGGCGACGCCGCACGCAGCATGGAGGTCCGCCGCTACCTGCAGCCGGGCCAGTGGCGCGATGCGTTGGACGGGGGCAGCCAGCAGGTGCGCGGCAGCCTGAAGGTTGAGGTGCCGGCGCATGGGGTGAAGGTGTTTGTGCTGGATGCCCCGGTGAAGCAGCGGGACCTGCAGGCCGAACTGCAGCGTGCCGTCGCCGACCAGCAGGCGCGCAGCGCGCGCCTGGCCCGCTGACCGGTAGTGCCGGCCGCTGGCCGGCTCCCGGGACACTGTGGCGCAGTCGTGATGCCGGCCGCTGGCCGGCTCCCGGGAGACCGTGGCGCAGTCGTGATGCCGGCCAGCGGCCGGCACTACCGGTACAATTCCGGCCCGCCACGTCCCGACATGCTGCCCATGACCGAACTGCCCCCGCAAACCCCGATCGAGACCCTGCTGCAGTCCGCAATGGACGGCCAGTTGCCGATCGGGTTGTTCATGAAGGCCTTCGTGGCCTCCGAGGTGGTGCTGCTCACCGGCAGCCTGGTCACGCCGGACGGCAGCGGATTTGACCCGTTGCTGTTCGACAAGCAGGGCGTGCTGCACGTGGCCGTGTTCACCGACATGGCGCGCGTGGGTTTCCACAGCCAGCAGGCGCCGCATACGATCCGCATGCAGATGATCGAGGTGCTCAAGCGCGTACCCGGCGGCTACGGCGTGGTGGTCAACCCGGGCACGCGGCTGGGGCTGGAGCTCTCAGCGGCGGGGACCGGCGAGATTCTGAAGGATTTTGGTTGATCGATGGCCGCTTTTACGCGGCATCGACATTACTTAATCAGCCCTCGTCGCGAGGAGCCGGTCACACAATTTCTACACAGAACCCGTTGCTAGACTCGCCGCGTCGAAATTGGCGAATCTATGCAGACACAAATCTCCCGCGTCACCACCGGCATCCAGGGCCTGGATCAGATCCTCCGCGGCGGCTTCCCGCAAGGGCGGCTGTACCTGCTGGAAGGCCCGCCCGGGTCGGGCAAGACCACGCTGTCGCTGCAGTTCCTGCTGCAGGGGCTCAAGCAGGGCGAGCGCTGCCTGTACATCACCCTGTCCGAGACCGCCGAAGAACTGCGCGAAGTCGCCAGTGCGCACGGGTGGTCGCTGGACGGGCTGCACCTGTTCGAACTGGGCTCGGCCGAGGACGCGCTGGGCAACGGCCGGCTGCAGTCGGTGCTGCATTCGTGGGAAGTGGAGCTGGATGAAACGGTCAACCTGATCCTGGGCGAAGTGGAACGCATCGGGCCCAGCCGGGTGGTGTTCGACTCGCTCTCCGAGCTGCGGCTGCTGGCGCAGGATTCGCTGCGCTACCGTCGCCAGATCCTGGCGTTGAAGCAGTTCTTCGCGCCCAAGAGCACCACCGTGTTCCTGGTCGATGACCTCACCTCCACGGCGGAAGACCGCGACGGGCAGCTGCACAGCCTGTGCCATGGCGTGGTGTCGCTGGAACGGCTGACCCTGGACTTCGGCCCCGCCCGACGCCGCCTGCAGGTACAGAAGCTGCGCGGCGTGGACTTCGTGGCCGGTTACCACGACATGGTGATCCGCGCCGGTGGCCTGGACGTCTTCCCGCGCCTGATCGCCAACCAGCACCACGACCAGTTCCACGGCACGCCGATCGGCAGTGGCGTGGACGAGATCGACAACCTGCTCGGCGGCGGTCCCCTGCGTGGCACCTGCACGCTGCTGACCGGCCCGGCCGGCAGCGGCAAGACCAACGTGGCGCTGCAGTACATCTGGGCCGCCTGCGAGCGCGGCGAGCGCTGCTGCATCTTCGAGTTCGACGAGCGCGTGGGCACGCTGCTGGCGCGGGCCAGGGCACTGGACATCGACCTGCACCGCCACCTGGAGTCGGGCCAGCTGGAAATCATGCAGATGGACCCGGCCGACATCTCGCCCGGCGAGTTTTCCTGGAACATCCAGCGGGCGGTCGAGGAGCGCGGTTGCAGCGTGCTGATGATCGACAGCCTCAACGGCTACGTGGCGGCCATGCCGCAGGAAAAGCAGCTCATGCTGCAGCTGCACGAGATGTTGTCCTACCTCAACCAGAAGGGCGTGGTCACGTTCCTGGTCAACCCGCAGCACGGTCTGGTGGGCACCATGTCCACGGGCAATCTCAACGTGTCCTACATCGCCGATGCGGTGATCCTGTTCCGCTTCTTTGAAGCGCAGGGACGGATCCGCAAGGCGATCTCGGTGATAAAGAACCGCGGCGGTGCGCACGAGGACACCATCCGCGAGCTCAAGATCGACGGCCGCGGGCTGTCGCTGAGCGGCCCGCTGAAAGAGTTCAAGGGGATCCTGACCGGCACTCCGGAATTCGTGGGCGACAGCGCAGCGCTCCTGGGCCATCCCTATGCCGGATGACGGCGGTGCGGGTGTGGTGCACATCGTTGCGCCGTTCGGACGCGATGCCGACAGCATCGCCGCGGTGCTGCGCAGTGCGGGGCTGAGTACCGCCGTCTCGCCCAGCCTTGCCGTATTGGCCAGCGTGCTCGATGCGCACGCCGGCGCCGTCCTGGTGACCGAAGAAGCCGTGGCCAGCGGCACCGACGCGTTGCTGGCTGCGCTGGCCGGGCAACCCACCTGGTCCGATCTGCCATTCATCCTGCTGCGTTCGCCGCGCGCGCACCGCCGCTCGCCCGCCGAAGGGCTGCTGCCGCGCGCGCTCAACGTGGTCGAGCTGGACCGTCCGCTGGGCAGCATCTCGCTGCTCAGCGCCGTGCAGGGCGCGCTGCGTGCGCGCGAGAAGCAGTACGTGGTGCGCGACCAGATGCAGGCGCTCGCCGACAGCCGCGTGGCATTGGTCCGCAGCGAAGCCGAGCTGCGCCTGATCGCCGACGCCATGCCGGTGCTGATCGCCTTCGTCGACCGCTCGCTGCATTACCGGTTTGCCAACAAAGCCTACGAGGCATGGTTCGATCTGCCGGTCGGCAAGGTCATCGGCCAGCACGTCAGCGCGGTGATCGGCCCCGAGGCGTGGGAGTCGCGCAAGCCGGCGATGGCGCGTGCCCTGGCCGGGCGCGAGTCGCTGTTCGAGGCCAGCTGGCCGCGCCGGGATGGGCGCCGCCGCGACGTGGAGGTGCGCTACTCGCCGCGCTTCGGCGCCGATGGCAGCCCCGACGGCTTCCATGTGTTCGTCACCGACATCACCGCCTCCAAGGTGGCGCTGGAGGTCAGCCGGCAACACGCCCAGCAGCTGGAGGTGATGGTGGCCCAGCGCACCCGCGAGCTGGAAGCGCAGATGGCCGCGCGCGAAGCCAGCGAGGCCGCGCTGCGCCAGTCGCAGAAGATGGAGGCCATCGGCCAGCTCACCGGTGGTATCGCGCACGACTTCAACAACATGCTCACCGGCATCCTGTCGGCGCTGGACATCGTGCGGCTGCGGCTTGAGAAGGGCCGCTACGACGACCTGGAGCGCTTCCTGGATACCGCCACCGCGTCCAGCCAGCGTGCGGCCAGCCTGACCCAGCGCCTGCTCGCGTTTTCGCGCCGGCAGTCGCTGGATTCCAAGCCGGTGGAGCTCAATGAACTGGTGGGTTCGCTGCAGCACCTGCTACGCAGCACCCTGGGCGAAACGGTGCACATCCAGACCCGGCTGGCGGCCGATCCGCTGCATGCCGCGCTGGACACCAACCAGTTCGAAAGCGCGGTGCTGAACCTGGCAATCAATGCACGCGATGCGATGCCCAATGGCGGCCAGCTGGAACTCAGCACGTCGCTGGTGCGGGTGGGCGAGGGCGTGTCGGCCACCATACCCGCCGGCGTCTACGCCGTGGTCGGGGTGGCCGACACCGGCACCGGCATGCCGCCGGAGGTGGTGGAGCGCGCGTTCGAGCCGTTCTTCACCACCAAGCCGATCGGCAAGGGCACCGGCCTGGGCATGTCGATGGTGTATGGCTTCATGCAGCAGTCCGGTGGTCACATCGCCATCGACTCGGTGCCCGGCCAGGGCACCACCATTTCGCTGTATATCCCGCTGGCCGAAGCGGCAAGCGGGCCGGTCGAACCGGTGGCTGCGGCCGTGGTGGCGTTGGGTGCGGGCCAGTCCATCCTGGTAGTCGAGGACGACGAGCAGGTCCGCATGCTGGTGACCGTGGTGCTGGAAGACCTGGGTTACCAGGTGGAGGTGGTGGGCGATGCCAATGGCGCGATTCCGATCCTGCAGTCATCGCGCGGCATCGACCTGCTTGTTACCGACGTCGGCCTACCCGGGCTCAACGGTCGCCAGCTGGCCGAGATCGCGCGACAGTCCCGCCCGACGTTGCCGGTGCTGTTCATGACCGGCTATGCCGAGAAGGCTCAGGAGCGTGCATCGTTCCTGGAGGCTGGCATGGCGATGATCGCCAAACCCTTCCTGCTGGACGCATTCAGTGCTGCAGTACGCCAGTCGATGGCGGAGGCGCAGGTGTCCAAGACAGTCTGATGGGGGCATGGAGGATGGCGCCGCCACGCTTCGCCGTCGGCGTGGGTGTTGGTCTAAGCTGGGCAGCCATCAACGAAGGAGCGTGCTCGAATGAAATGGAAGACGTGGGCCATTGCCGCAAGCGCGGTCGCCGTCACCGCAGTGGGTATCGGCTATGCCAGCGCGTGGATGTCGTTGTCGGGTTGCCAGGACGCCACCTACGCTGACATACAGCTCAGGAACGTTTTTGGCAGGGATTTGTGGGGAAACAAGATTGTCATGCTGCGCAGCGACCTGTCAGCGCACGTGACAGGCCCTTTCAGCGTCGACGTCTGGTACATGGTCCCCCGCGATCTGCATGGGGTCCGGCACCGTCAGCAGTGCCAGGCGCTGCCTTGGCGGCAGCGCCTGGGTCCCAGGCACGACTATCATATGATGTGAAGCGCGCTTACAGGCTGACCTTGCGCCGGTTGTCGTCGCTGACCCGGTCGATCAACTTGTTGTACGGATCAAACCCGGCCTCGTCCGGCTTGCCGTCCACCACCACGGTGATCGTCGGCGCCGCCTCGGTGACGTGGTGGCGTTGCAGGTACAGCACCTTCTGGTCGCGCTCCTTGCCCGAGGGGGCGTTGGCGAACACGCCCACCTCGATCCAGTCGTCCATGTTGCCGGCGGTTTCCTTGCCGCCGCCGTCGGCGTAGCGCTTCTCGGCGTGCAGCGTCAGGGTGACCTCGTAGGTGCCATCAGCACGCTTGCGCGCCTTGGCGTCCAGCAGCCGGTTGTCATACAGGGTGATCTTCTCGAACAGGTCGGTGACCACCTGCTGGCGGTCGGCCGGGGTCTCGGCGCGGATGTAGCCCAACAGCTCGCGTGAGGTGGTGTACGGCGGCTGCTGGTAGCCCTTGTCCTGCAGGAAGCGCTTGAGCGCGCGGTTGAGCGCGGCCTCGCCGATCTCCTCGCGCAGGCGGTAGAACACCAGCGAGCCCTTCTGGTAGTGGATGTACTGCTGGTTCTCCACCCGCTCCAGCGGCAGCTCCTCGATGCGCTCGCCGCCGCGCCCGGCCAGGTAGCGGTCCAGTTCGGTCTTGAGGAACTGACGCATGTGCGCGCGCCCATATTCCTTCTCCATCACCATCAGCGCCGAATACTGCGACAGCGACTCGGACAACACCGTGGCACCCTGCACATTCGCGCCGATCACCTGGTGCGCCCACCATTGGTGCGCGATCTCGTGCGCGGTCACGTAGAACACGTAGTCGATCTTGTCCGGGTCACGCAGGTCGGCGATGAAGCCGATCGACTCGGAATAGGGGATGGTGTTGGCGAAGGACTGCGCGAAGCTCTGGTAGCCGGGGAACTCGATGATGCGCACCTGGCGGTGCTGGTACGGGGTGAAGTTGGCCTCGTAATACGCCAGCGACTTCTGCACCGCCTCGATCATCCGGTCCACGTTGTAGCCGTGGCGGGGGTCGTAGTACACCTCGATCGGGATGTCCTTGTACATGCCGCGCTTGACCTCCCAACGCGCGGACAGGTATGCGTAGAAGTTGAGCATCGGCCGGTCCATGGCATAGCGGAAGCAGCGCCGCCCATCCACCGTCTTCTCCTCCTGCAGGTAGCCGGGCGCCAGTGCGATCTGGTCCGGCGCGGTGCAGATGGTGGTGCGGAAATCGAGCCAGTCGGCATCATCGGAGATATAGGTGTTGGCGCGCGCAGCCTCATCCTCCAGCTTGGGCATGCGGGTTGGTTCGCCCAGCCCGCGCTTGCGGCGTTCGTTGCGGTCCTCCAGCTCGTTGCCTTCGTCGTAGCCGAACGAGGGCAGCATGCGGCTGTTGAAGAAGCTGCCGTTGGCCACCAGGTTGCTCGGCGCCTGGCCGGCGGTGATGCCGTTGGGGTGCTGGTCCACGCGGAAGTGCACGCGTCGTTCTTCCCCCGGCTGCAGCGGCGTTGCCAGGCGGTAGATGCGGTAGCCCAGGTCCACGTCGTGGAAGGCCAGGGTCTGCCCGCCCAGGTCCACCGCCACCAGCTGGCGGTCATCGCCCATCGCGATATGGATGTCGGTGATCGGCGTGGCGTGGGTGTTGCGCACCGTCCAGTCGGCGTCGATGGTGACCGACTGGGTCTCCGGGTGCAGGTCCACGCGGTTGTCCACCGCGGTGATGCGCGGTTGTGGCAGGTGGCGGTACTTGGACAGCTCGCGCTCGTAGCGCACCTGCAGGTCGCGTTGCTGGTCCGGAGAGATGAACGGGTTGCGGATGTTGGTGTTCCAGTACAGCCACCCGCCCACCGCGACGAAGGCCAGCAGGGCCGCCACCGCGCCCACGCCGGCCGGGCCGCGCAGGCGCCGCCCGGCTAGGGCGAGACGTTGGCGCAGGCCCATGCCCACCCCGCGCACCCAGAACGCCGACGCCAGGCACAGCAGCGCCACCAGCAACAGGCCCCAGTAGCCCTGGAAGGCCAGCTGCCCGGTCAGGAAGTGGCCGAAGCCATTCATGTCCGAATAGGGCGCGTTGGGCCAGTTGCCGAAGTTGTAGAGGTTCTGGGTGTAGTCCAGCAGCCCCAGCGCCACCTGGCCGATCATCACCACGATCAGCAGCGCATAGCCGAGGAACTTGTTGTTGGTCAGTACCTGCAGCACCAGCGCCATGCCGCCCATCAGCACGTAGAAGACCGAGCCCAGCGCCAGCGTTTGGAGGTACACCAACGGTTCGAGATGGGTGTAGCCCTTGCCCAGCTGCAGGGCCATCGAGGCCAGCGCGCCGATCGCCTGGAAGCACACGATCACCATCACCAGCACGCTGAACTTGGCCAGCAGCGGCACCCAGTTGGGTACCGGCATGGCGTCGTTGACTTCATTGAGCCGTGCGGTGCGTTCCTTCCACACCAGCTCGCCGGCGTAGAACAGCACGATGATCACCAGCAGCCAGCTGTAGGCGCCCTGCAGCGCGCCGAGCATTTCGGCGGTTACCGGGTAGATCGGCGTGCCGTACAGCGTCTCCTGCCACAACGCGCCCGGGATGAAGTTGGCCAGGCCCAGCACCAGCAGCACCAGGAACGGCACGCTGCGCAGCACGCCGGCGGTGTCGAAGCGGACCTGGCGCAGGTACTGCCGCCAGCCGGTTGCGGCGCCGAACGCCGGGTGGATGCGCGGCACGGTGAGCTGCGTGGGACGCGTGGCGGCCGCAGCAGGCGCCGCCGGCTTGCGGCCCCAGCGCCGACGCCCACTGCCGCTGCGCTCGGTGCGGAACAGCGCGAAGGTGGCGGCGAACAACGCGGCTGCCACGCCCAGCCACAGGGCGCGGTTGGCCAGCACGTAGCCGGCCACTTGCGGCAGCTGGGTGTTGCTCTGCTCGGCCGCCCAGTAGCGCACGGTGCGGCCCAGCGCACGCATGCCCAGCGGTTCGGCCAGCGTGGCGATCCACGTGTTGTCGATGTCGCGCAGCAGCGAGGCACTCACCCCGTACAGCACGAAATAGCCCACCAGCCCGATGTGGACCCAGAGGATCGAGCGGGTCAGCGCGGCCAGCATCGCCAGCAACGCGGTGGTGAACACCAGGTTGGGCAGCACGATCACCGCGAACGTCCACGCGTAGGCGCGCAGCGAGGTGGGGCCCAACCGCGCCGGGTCCACCCACGGCATCAACGGGGCCAGCAGCAGGCCCAGCGCGATGATCAGGTAGAACAGCAGGCCGGCGCACAACGCGGCCAGAATGCGCCCGGCCAGGTAGTCGCGGCGTTTGATCGGGCTGGCGAAGATCAGCTCGGCGGTGCCCAGCTCGAAGTCGCGCAGCAGGGCGTTGCTCACCAGCAGCGCGGACACCAGCATGCCCATCATGGTGAAGATGCCCATGAAGCGGGCAATCACGATCGGGGCGTTGCTGTGCACGTTGCCGGCACCCCCGCCGATCTGCACGGCATCGCTGGAGGCCGCGGCGAAGGCCAGCGCGGCAAACAGCACCGACAGCAGCCACAGCAGCGGGGAACGGAGCTGCTCGCGCAACTCGAAGCGGAAGAAGGCAGTGATCATGGGCGCGCTCCGGTCAGGCGGCCCGCGACTGCAGGCGCAGTCGCTGGAAATACACATCCTCGAGGTCCGGGGCCACCGGCTGGAACCCGTCACCGGGGTCGCTGGCGCTGTGCACGTGGATCACCGGGCGGCCGCCCACCAGACGCGTGGACAGCACCACGTGGTTGGCTTCGTAGGTGGCCAGTTCGGCACTGTCCACCTGCTTGCGCCAGACCTGCTGCTGCAACGCGTCGATGGCATCGCTCGGCTTGCCGGTCAGCAGTACCTGGCCCTTGTTCATGATGGCCATGCTCGGGCACAGGTCGGTGACGTCTTCGACGATATGGGTGGACAGGATCACCGCCACGTTCTCGCCGATGGCCGCCAGCAGGTTGAGGAAGCGGTTGCGTTCTTCCGGGTCCAGCCCGGCAGTGGGCTCGTCGACGATGACCAGTCGCGGGTCGCCGAGCAAGGCCTGGGCGATGCCGAAGCGCTGGCGCATGCCGCCCGAATACGTGCCCAGCTTGCGCTTGCGGGCATCCCACAGGTTCACCTGCTGCAGCAGTCCGTCCACCACCTCGCGGCGCTGCGCCTTGTGGGTGATGCCCTTGAGCACGGCGAAGTGGTCCAGCAGATCCAGCGCGCTGACCTTGGGGTACACCCCGAAATCCTGCGGCAGGTAGCCCAGCCGGCGGCGCACCGCGTCCTTGTCGCGCAGCACGTCGATGACCGGCTCGCCGGGAATTTCCAGGGTCACGCTGCCACTGTCGGCTTCCTGCAGCGTGGACAGCGTGCGCATCAACGATGACTTGCCTGCGCCGTTGGGGCCGAGCAGCCCGAACATGCCGCGGGGAATGTCGAGGGTGACGCCGTTGAGTGCGTGCACGCCGTTGGCGTAGGTCTTGGACAGCGAGCGGATCTGCAGCATGCGTCGGACACCTTCCCCTGAATGGTGAACGACTTATCCCGGCAAAGCGGCCCGGCCACATCACCCGTAAGTCATGGGTACGGTCCGCCAGCGGGGCGCATTCGCTCCCGGGCCGATGCGCTTCATCGCGGCCAGGCCGGTTTCATCGCACCGCGCTGGCGCCTGGCAAGGCGGGCAGGCAGGCTGGGTCATCCACTGCAGGAGCGTGCCATGCGCATCCACCTCCGCTTGACCCGCACGGCTCTTCGCCAAAGCGCGTTGTCCGCGCTGCTGGCCAGCAGCGCACTGGCCAGCGCCGCGCCCGCGCCCGAGGTCGCCACCGCCGCGCAGTGTGCGGTGGGCAGCTACCGCATGGCCGATGGCGGCAGCCTGGACATCGGGCCCGCGGCAGTCGCCGGACAACTGCGCTGGCGACTCCCGGACGGGCGCACCGGGCTGCTGCAGGCGCACGGAAATCGTCGCTGGGCCAGTACGCTGGGCTGGACCGACCGCGCCGATGGCCATACGGTCGAGTTGCCTGCGTGCGGCAGCACGGCCATCCGCTTCGACGGCCAGCGCGGCGAGCGCATCGCACTGGCACAGACCGACACCCGCTTCGTGTCCGGCAGCGTCACGCTGGCCGGGCGGCTGACCTTGCCGCCGGGCACCGGCCCGGTGCCGATCGTGGTGCTGGTGCATGGAGCCGAGCACGATGCCGCGTTGCCGACCTATTCGCTGCAACGCGAATTCGCCGCCGCCGGCATCGGCGTGTTCGCCTACGACAAGCGCGGTACTGGCCAGTCGGGCGGGCGCTACACCCAGAACTACCTGACCCTGGCCAACGACGCCATCCACGCCGCACGCCAGGCCCGCCGCCTGGCGGGTGCGCGGGCCGGCCGGCTCGGTTACCAAGGCGGCAGCCAGGGCGGGTGGGTGGCGCCGCTGGCCGCGCGCATCGAACCGGTGGACTTCGTCATCGTCAGTTTCGGGCTGGCGGTATCGCCGCTGGACGAAGATCGCGACGCCATCGCCTACGACATGGCGCGCGCAGGCGTGGGCGCCGACGACACCGCCAAGGCGATGGAGGTGGCCGATGCATCCGCGGCCATTGTCGGCAGCGGCTTCACCGACGGGTTCACGCAGATGGCGTCCGTCAAAGCCCGTTACGGCCACCTGCCGTGGTTCAAGGCGGTGCGCGGCAACATCAGTGGCTACCTGCTGGCAACCCCGGAAGCGAAAGTGCGCATTGACGGCCCGCGCCTGCTTGAGGGCGTGCCGGCCGACTACGACCCGTTGCCGGTGCTGGAACACCTGGACGTACCGCAGCTGTGGCTGCTGGCCGGGCAGGATCGCGATGCGCCGCCGGGGCAGACCCTGCGCCGGCTGGCCCATCTGCAAGGCGAGGGCCGCCCGATCCGCACCGCGGTGTTTCCCGATGCCGACCACGGCATGTACGCGTTCGAACGCGACGCGGCCGGCGAGCGCGTCTCCACCCGCCAGCCGGACGGCTACCTGCGCCTGATGCAGGACTTCATCCTGGCGCGGCCGTTGGCGGCGTCCTACGGTGCGGCACGGGTGGAGGCGGGGCCGCGCTCAACGCCGCCGTGACGACTCGCGCAGCACCTGCTTCACCGGAATGGTCTGCCCGTCCACCGGCGCGCCGCTGATCAGTGCCAGCAGCTTTTCCACCAGCAGCTGCCCGGCCTGTTTGGTGTCCTGCTGCACGGTGGTGAGCGGCGGCGACACCGATGCGGCCAGCGGAATAT
>NZ_QAIW01000151.1:0-7143 GCF_003061285.1 Stenotrophomonas sp. HMWF003
CCGCCGGCATAGCCCACCGAGGTGGAATACACGCCCGGCAGCGTCCAGAACTTGCGCTCGGCGCCCCAGAAGCAGCCCATCGCCACGCGGATACGCTGCAGGCCGGCGAAACCGTCCTTGAGCGGGTGGCTGTTGACGTAATGCTGGTTGTGCAGCGGCAGCGGGTGGTCCCGGCCCGGCAGCGCCTCGTCCGGGCGCGGCAGGCGCTGCTTGAACGCACCGATGCCCAACAGGCCCTTGGCAATTCCCAACATGGCGGTCTCCTAGGCCGGCAACAGGCCGGCGCTTTCGTCACCGTCGAATATGGGGTCGTCGGGGGCGCCACCCAAGTCGAGCCCGGCCACGATGCCTTCGGCCTCCGGCCGGGCCAGGTCCGGCACGCACACGCGCAGCACCCCGAACAGCGGCAGCTCGCCCATCCCGCCCAGCAGCGACTCGCCGAACACGAACGCGGGGATGCCCGCATCCTCCAGCGCGTGCTTGACCAGATGGGCGTCAAACAGGTTATCGGCCTGGTAGATCACGTGCATGGGCGGGCTCCGGCGAGTGTGGCCCCAGCATACGCCCGGGGGCTGAAGGCGTGCCGACCAACGGTCGGCCTGCCGGGACGCGTCCGGGGAACCGGCCGGCATCGCCCGGATGGGTAGTGCCGGCCGCTGGCCGGCTCCTCAGCACCAATGCGATGGCACGCCCCGGTAGTGCCGGCCGCTGGCCGGCTCCTCGTACTGCCGGCCCTGTGCAGAGCCGGCCAGCGGCCGGCACTACGCGTTTTCTTCCGTGGTCATGGGGAGCCGGCCAGCGGCCGGCACTACCTGTTTTCTTCCGTGGTCATGGGGAGCCGGCCAGCGGCCGGCACTACCGGAGAGCGTCCGGCGGAGCCCATGAGTCAGGGGGCGGCGCCGAAGGCGCGGTGCCTGGGAGACCGTGAAAAGGGGCCCGCGATTTGCGCAGCAACGCGTGGGGCGACAGCGCGAATGCGATGGCGCGTCCCCGACAGGCTAAACTGTTGGTCTTTCTGCCTTTCAGACTGCGACCGCGCACCATGTCCGAGCCTACTGCCGCCCCCACCGACGCCCTTCCGGAAGCCCACGAAAAGCGGGATTTCATCCGTCAGATCGTCCGTGAGGACCTGGCCGCGGGCAAGCATGCCGCGATCAAGACCCGCTTCCCGCCCGAGCCCAACGGCTACCTGCACATCGGCCATGCCAAGTCGATCTGCCTGAACTTCGGCCTTTCCGGCGAGTTCGGCGGCGTGTGCAACCTGCGTTTCGACGACACCAACCCGGCCAAGGAAGACCCCGAGTACGTGGCCGCCATCCAGGACGACGTGCGCTGGCTGGGCTTTGAGTGGAACGAGCTGCGCCACGCCTCGGACTACTTCGACGCCTATTACCTGGCTGCGCAGAAGCTGATCCGCGATGGCAAGGCGTATGTGTGCGACCTGTCGGCCGAGGAAGTGCGCGCCTACCGCGGCACCCTGACCGAGCCGGGCCGCCCCTCGCCGTACCGCGAGCGCAGCGTCGAGGAAAACCTGGACCTGTTCGCGCGCATGCGCGCCGGCGAGTTCCCGGACGGTGCCCGCACCGTGCGCGCCAAGATCGACATGGCCAGCGGCAACATCAACCTGCGCGACCCGGCGCTGTACCGCATCAAGCACGTCGAACACCAGAACACCGGCAACGCCTGGCCGATCTACCCGATGTACGACTTCGCGCACGCGCTGGGCGATTCGCTGGAAGGCATCACCCACTCGTTGTGCACGCTGGAATTCGAAGACCACCGCCCGCTGTATGACTGGTGCGTGGACAACGTCGATTTCGCCCACGACGACGCGCTGACCGCGCCGCTGGTCGAGCGCGGCCTGCCGCGTGAAGCCGCCAAGCCGCGCCAGATCGAGTTCTCGCGGTTGAACATCAACTACACGGTGATGAGCAAGCGCAAGCTGATGGCGCTGGTCACCGAACAGCTGGTGGACGGCTGGGAAGACCCGCGCATGCCGACCCTGCAGGGCCTGCGCCGCCGCGGCTACACCCCGGCGGCGATGCGCCTGTTCGTCGAGCGCGTCGGCATCAGCAAGCAGAATTCGCTGATCGACTTCAGCGTGCTCGAAGGTGCGCTGCGCGAAGACCTGGACAGTGCCGCGCCGCGCCGCATGGCCGTGGTCGACCCGGTCAAGCTGGTGCTGACCAACCTGCCGGAGGGCCACGCCGAAACGCTGACCTTCTCCAACCATCCCAAGGACGAGGCTTTCGGTACCCGCGAGGTGCCGTTCGCCCGCGAACTGTGGATCGAGCGCGAGGACTTCGCCGAGATCCCGCCGAAGGGCTGGAAGCGCCTGGTGCCGGGCGGCGAAGTGCGCCTGCGCGGCGCCGGCATCATCCGCTGCGATGAAGTGATCAAGGACGCCGACGGCACCGTCACCGAACTGCGTGGCTGGCTGGACCCGGAATCGCGCCCGGGCATGGAAGGCGCCAACCGCAAGGTCAAGGGCACCATCCACTGGGTCAGCGCGGTGCACGCGGTGCCGGCCGAAATCCGCCTGTACGACCGCCTGTTCTCGGTGCCCAATCCGGACGACGAAACCGACGGCAAGACCTACCGCGATTACCTCAATCCCGACTCGCGCCGCACCGTCACCGGCTATGTCGAGCCGGCCGCCGCCACCGCCGCGCCGGAGCAGTCGTTCCAGTTCGAGCGTACCGGCTACTTCGTCGCCGACCGCCGCGACCACACCGCCACCACGCCGGTGTTCAACCGCAGCGTGACCCTGCGCGATACCTGGTCGGCGTAAGCCTGTCGGCCGGTGCCAGGCACCGGCCACCTTGCTGCGCGGCCCCGTACCCGCGGTGCCGCGTCGCCACTCCCCACGCCAGCGGCGCATCCCCTGCGCCCCCAGCACCGTGGCCGCGTTCAGCGCGGACACGGCATCCCTACGCGCGGCCCGATACACTGCCGCTGCTCCATATTTGAAGAGGCCCACGCCCCGATGCTGTACGCGCAAGTCCACCTCACCCTGCCCGCCTGGATCCACGACCAGATCGATCTGGCCCAGGTGTATCCCGACGATGCCGCCAAGGTCGCCCTGGCGATCGAGCTGTCGCGCCTGAATGTCGAGGCGGAAACCGGCGGCCCGTTCGGCGCGGTGGTGTTCGGCCCGGACCACCGCGTCATCGCCGCCGGCGTCAACCGCGTGGTGCCGCACAGCACCTCGCTGGCCCATGCCGAGAACATGGCGTACATGCTGGCCCAGCAGCGCCTGCAGACCCCGCGCCTGAACGAGGTGCTCAGCCCGATCACTCTGGCCACCTCGTCGCAGCCGTGCTGCCAGTGCTACGGCGCCACCATCTGGGCCGGTATCGACCGGCTGCTGATCGGTGCCAGCGCGCAGGACGTGGAAGAACTCACGCCGTTCGACGAAGGCCCGCTGCCGGCCGACTGGGTGGGTGAACTCAACAAGCGCGGCATCGAAGTGGTGCGCGACATCGAACGCGATGCCGCGCGCGCCGTGCTGCGCCAGTACGGGGAGATCAACGGTGCGCATTACTGACCGCCGCGCCTCGGGCGCGCTGCGATGAGCGGCCTGCTGTGTCTGTGCCGCCAGGGGTTCGAGCCGGAACTGGCCGGTGAGCTGTCCGAGCGCGCCGCCTATGCCGGCATCGCCGGCTATGCGCGCACCCAGCGCAACGACGGCTACGTGCTGTTCGCTACCGACGAAGGCGCCGCGCTTTCCAAGGCGCTGCCGTGGCGGTCGCTGATCTTCGCGCGCCAGAAGCTGGTGGTGCTGGCCGAACTGCGTGAGCTGGACCCCAGCGACCGCATCACCCCGATCCTCGCCGCCCTGCAGGGCCAGCAGCGCTTTGGCGACATGTGGGTGGAACACCCCGACTCGGACGAAGGCAAGCCCCTGGCCGGCCTGGCGCGCGCGTTCGGCAATGCGCTGCGCCCGGCGCTGCGCAAGGCCGGCCTGCTCACCGACAAGGCCAACACCGCGCTGCCGCGCGTGCACGTCGTGTTCGTCGATGGCCGGCATGCGTTCGTCTGCGTAAGCGACACCCGCGACAGCGCGCCCTGGGCGCTGGGCATTCCGCGCCTGAAACTGCTGCCCGATGCACCGTCGCGGTCGGCGTTGAAACTGGACGAGGCCCTGCTCACCCTGCTCACTCCGGAAGAACGCGAACAGCTGGTCAAGCCGGGCATGCGCGCGGCCGACCTGGGCGCCGCGCCCGGCGGCTGGACGTGGGTGTTGACCCGCCAGCACGTCAAGGTGATCAGCGTGGACAACGGCCCGCTGCGCGAGCACGTGCTGGAGACCGGGCTGGTGGAACACCTGCGCGCCGATGGCTTCCACTGGCAGCCGGAAACACCGCTGGACTGGATGGTCTGCGACATGGTGGAACAGCCGCGCCGAGTGGCCGAGCGCATGGCCACCTGGTTCCGCGAAGGCTGGTGCAAGCATGCGATCTTCAACCTCAAGCTGCCGATGAAGAAGCGCTGGGATGAAACCCGCCTGTGCCTGGACCTGTTCCAGGAACAGGCCGGCAAGCCGCTGGTGGTACGGGCCAAGCAGCTGTACCACGACCGTGAGGAAATCACGGTGCTGGCCTCGCCGCTGCGGTGATCAACGCGGTACAGCCGGGCATGCCCCGGCGCTACCCGCCCACGTCAAACACGGAGTCTGCATGCAACGTCGCCCTGCCCTGTCCCTGCTGTTGTGCCTGCTGCCCTCGCTCGCCCTGGCCCAGGCCTACACGCCGTCGCCGGCGGTAAGCGAACCACTGCGCGACGTACCCGCCAGCGTGCGCACCCAGTCGCTGTCCGAGGGCCGGGTGACCCACCAGGTGACGTTGTCGGCGCCGGCGGGCGAGGCGGCGGTGACGGTACGGTCGGTACAGCCGGTGAGCGTGGTGGGCCAGTACCGGTTCGCCTTCGCAACGCTGGACACCGATGGTGACGGCTTCATCAGCCGCGCCGAAGCACAGGCCAACCCGGCGTTGGCCGATGAGTTCGGCGCCCTGGATGCAAAGCGACGCGGCAAGCTGGACCGCGCGGACCTGGCCGGCTGGCTGACCGACTGAAGCCCGCCGCGCGTGCCGACCCGGCGGCACGTTGCCGACATCACGACGACCTGATGCAAGCCGGCTACACGTGCCGACCCGGCTGCACATTGCCGACATTGCGACGACCTGATGCAAGCCACGTAGAGCCGGGCTCTGCCCGGCTACGCGTGCCGACCCGGCTGCACGTTGCCGACAATACGACGACCTGATGCAAGCCGGGCAGAGCCCGGCGCTACGGCATCACGGAGCGCAGGCACCAGCACGCAGACGTTCCGACGGCGACGCCCTACACGCCGGCGGCGCGCTTCCAGAACATCGACACCAGCGGCGGCAGCTTGCCGGCACACCCCAATACCCGGCCGCGGGCCAGGGTGAGGTGCAGTTCGTCGTTGGAGAACACGGTGTTGATCGCATCGAAACTGTACGCGGCCACGGTGTTCTCGCTACGCCGTTCACGCGCCCAGCGCTGCAGCCGGTGCGGTGACATCCAGTCCTGGCGGCGCTGCTGTGCCTGCAGGACCAGCGTCCGCAGCGCGGCCACGTCGCGCAGGCCCAGGTTGACGCCCTGCCCTGCCAGCGGGTGCACCACGTGCGCCGCATCGCCCAACGCCAGCACGCGCCCGGCTACGTAGCCGGTGGCCAGCTGGCGGCGCAACGGGAAGGCCGCGCGCCGCGATGCCAGGGTCATCGCCCCGAGCCGCCCGGCGAAGGCCTGGGTGAGTTCATGCCCGAAGGCCGCCTCGTCCAACGCCAGCACACGCTCGGCCTCGGCATCGGGCAGGGTCCAGACAATCGAGCTGCGGCGGGCGCCGATCGGCAGCACCGCCAGCGGCCCGGTCACCAGGAAGCGCTGCCAGGCGGTGGCTTCGTTGTCGTTCTCGCTGTCCACGTAGGCGACCACGCCGCGCTGGCCATAGTCCTGGCGGCTGACCTCGAGCCCGGCCAGACGGCGCAGGGTCGATTCGGCCCCGTCGGCGGCGATGGCCAGCGATGCTTCCAGCCGGCGGCCATCCTCCAACCGCAGGCGCACGCCGTCGGCGTCCTGCTCCAGCGCTTCCACCCGCGCCGGGCAGCAGACCTGCACGCCGGCCGCCGGCAGCGCCGCCCACAAGCGGTCCACCAGCAGGTCGTTCTCCACGATCCAGCCCAACTGTTCGCGACCAAGATGGTCGGCATCGAAGCGCAGTTCATCGCCGCCGCCGGCGTCCCACACGCGCATGCGCCGGTAGGCACAGGCGCGCGCGGCGGTGACGGCCGGCCATACCCCGAGCGCGGCCAGCAGGGCCGCGTTGTCCGGCGCAAACGCGTACACGCGCAGGTCGGGCTGCTGCGGCTGCCATGGCGCCGGCTCGCGGCCTTCCACCAGGGTGACCTGCAGGCCGGTGTCGGCCAGGGCCAGCGCACAAGCAGCGCCCACCACGCCGCCGCCCACCACGATCACATCGCGCGCGCGCCGGCTCATGCGCCTGCTCCACGGCAGAGCGCCGGTACTTCGCCACGGAAGCCCATCGCGCCACCGACCAGCATCGACTGCATCGGGGTCGCCTGTGCGGCCAGCAACCCCAGGCTGCGCAACGGCCGCATCAGCGGTGCCCGATTGCTGGTCAGGCGGGCCAACCCGCCGGAGAAGGCAATGGTCTGCGCGCGGTCTTCGGCGCGGCGTGCCACGTGCGCCTGCAGCAGCGCGTCGCTGCCCGGATCCTGCGCATCGGCCACCAGTTCGGCCAGGGTCAGGGCGTCGCGCAGGCCCAGGTTGAAGCCCTGCGCACCCAGCGGGTGGATGGTCTGCGCGGCATTACCGAGCAGCACCGCACGCTCGCCCACCAACGCCTGGGCCAGCACCTGGATCAGCGGGTAGGCGCTGCGCGGGCCGCTTTCCAGCAGCCGCCCGGCGCGCCAGCCGATCGCGTCCTGCAGGCGCTGCAGCCACGCCGCATCGTCCAGTGCCTGGACCGCCGCGGCCTGGTCACGGGCCACCCCGTGCACGGCGCCGAAGTGGCGGTCGCCGCGCGGCAACAGCGCGGTGGGACCGGTGTCGGTGAAGCGCTCATAGGCCGTCCCGTCCGGCGCACGCGCGCCACGCACC
>NZ_QAIW01000152.1:0-1747 GCF_003061285.1 Stenotrophomonas sp. HMWF003
CGGCGTCGACGCCGGCCTTGCGGAAGGCCTGCAGCTGTTCGTCGGTGATTTCGTCGTTGGCCTGGGCCAGCAGTTCACCGGTGTTGGCGTCCACCACGTCGTGCGACAGGATGCGGCCGACGATGTAATCGTCCGGCACGGCCAGGGCGGCGATGCCCGAGGCTTCCAGCTGCTTGACGTGGCGCGCGGTGATGCGCTTGCCGGCTTCGACGATGACCTTGTCGCCGTCGGCCAGGTCGAAGTTCAGGGTCTCGCCGCGCAGGCGCTCGGAGACCAGTTCGAGCTGCACACCTTCATCGGGGTTGATGTGGAAGGTGTTGATCTCGAAGAACTCGGCCAGCATTTCTTCATTGCTGTAGCCCAGCGCACGCAGCAGGATCGACACCGGCAGCTTGCGGCGACGATCGATACGGGTGAACAGCGCGTCCTTCGGGTCGAACTCGAAGTCCAGCCAGGAGCCGCGGTACGGAATGATGCGGGCGCTGTACAGCAGCTTGCCCGAGCTGTGGGTCTTGCCACGGTCGTGGTCGAAGAACACGCCCGGCGAACGGTGCAGCTGCGACACGATGACGCGCTCGGTACCGTTGACGATGAAGGTGCCGTTGTCGGTCATCAGCGGGATTTCGCCGAGGTAGACCTCCTGCTCCTTCACGTACTTGATGGCCTTGGTCGACGACTCGCGGTCGTAGATCACCAGGCGCACGGTCACGCGCAGCGGCGCGCCGTAGCTCATGCCACGCTGACGGCATTCGCGCTCGTCGAAGACCGGGTCGCCGAGCTTGTAGCCGACGTATTCCAGGGCAGCGTTGCCGCTGTAGCTGGCGATCGGGAAGACCGACTTCAGCGCGGCGTGCAGGCCCAGATCACGGCGCTTGGCCGGATCAATGTTTTCCTGCAGGAATTCGCGATAGGAATCCACCTGGATGGCAAGCAGGAACGGCACTTCGAGGATCGAGCGCTGCTTGCCGAAATCCTTGCGGATACGCTTCTTTTCGGTGAACGAATATGACGTCATGGGGTCTCACCTTGGCTGTGCGGGCCGCCGTACAGGCGCGGCCCGAAGGGAACATGAAAATTGTCAGTTGGAAGTCGCTGGTATTGCCGGCACCAGCACGCCTTCTCCCGCTACTTCCAACTGCCAACTCGCCGGCCTGCGGCCGGAAAGGTGTGGCAGCCGACTGACAGTCGGCTTTACCGCTGAGGATCAGCCAACCAGCGGTCGGCTCTACCACTGAAGAACAGCCGACCAACGGTCGGCTCTACCGCCGTTGTCGCAACAACGACCAAAGGCCGGGGGCTTACGCCCCCAGCCTTGGCTGCATCGCCGTGATTCGATGGCGAGGCAAGGAACTGCTTACTTGACTTCGACAGTCGCGCCAGCAGCTTCCAGGTCCTTCTTGAACTTGGCAGCGTCGTCCTTCGAAGCGCCTTCCTTGATCATGCCGCCGGCTTCAGCCAGGTCCTTGGCTTCCTTCAGGCCCAGGCCGGTGATGGCGCGGACAGCCTTAATCACTTCGACCTTCTTCTCGCCGGCCGACTTCAGGATGACGTCGAATTCGGTCTGCTCTTCCACGGCAGCAGCCGGGCCAGCAGCAGCAGCTGCGGCGACCGGAGCAGCGGCGGAGACGCCGAACTTCTCTTCGATGGCCTTGACCAGCTCCATCACTTCCATCAGGGACTTCTCGGCGATTGCGTCGACGATCTGTTCGTTGGTAAGGGACATTTTGATTACCTTTGGATAATTTTC
>NZ_QAIW01000015.1:0-5906 GCF_003061285.1 Stenotrophomonas sp. HMWF003
CCCTGGCACCAGCAACAGCCAGTGCCGGCGCACGCCGCGGTGTATGGCTGCAGCAGCGTCGACCGCCGGCACTGGCTGTTGCTGGTGCCAGGGAGCGCTCAACTGTGGCTGGGCTGGACCGGCTGAGTGGCGTCGGCCGGGCCTATCCCCGCCTGCGCACATGACCGATGGGACGGGGGCGCGGCGCGCGCGCTGGCTAGACTCGACGGTTCGACGAGCAATGCCGAAGGGCCGGGGTGGGGCGTGGTGAAGTGGAGCGAGCTGAAGTGGGGTGTACTGGCGGTAGCGCTGGCGATGGGTGGCAATGCAACGGCGCAGCAGCGCGAAGCGGTGGACCTGGACATGGTGGGCAAGATCCGCCAGCAGGCCTTCCACCAGTCCCAGGTGATGGACACCTTCAGTTATCTCACCGAGCGCATCGGGCCGCGCCTGACCAACTCGCCGGCGATGGGCCGGGCCAACGCCTGGACGCGCGGCAAATTCAACGACTGGAAGCTGGACAACGTCCACGACGAAGCGTTCGATGGCTTCGGCCGTGGCTGGGAATTCACCTCGGCCAGCGTGGAGATGCTGGGCGATCGCGTGCAGCCGCTGCATGCGCTGCCCAAGGCGTGGACGCCGGGCACCCGCGGCCCGGTCGAGGGCGAACTGGTGCAGGTGGACATCAAGAAGCCCGAGGACATCGAGAAGTACCGCGGCAAGCTGCGCGGGAAGATCCTGTTGCTGGGCGAGGCGCGCGAGTACAAGCGGGGCACCGACGCCGATTCGCACCGGCATGACGCCACCTCGCTGGAGGGCCTGCAGGAATTCACCCTGCCCAAGGACAAGGACGTGGTGGCCGACCGCGCCAAGCGGGTCAAGGAATACCAAGAGAAGCAGGCGCTGGCGGCCAAGGTCAACGCGTTCTTCGTCGCCGAAGGCGCACTGGCCTCGATCAGCATCAGCGGCTGGGACAACGGCATCATCCGCGTTGCCGGTGGTGGCTCGCGCAAGGCCGGGGAATCGGTGGGCATTCCCGAGCTGGCGATGATCGCCGAGCATTTCAATCCGCTGGTGCGTGCGCTGGAGGCCAAGCAACCCGTGCGCCTGCGCGTGGATGTCGCGGCCCGCTTCACCGACGAAACCGACCAGCCGGGCTACAACACGCTGGCCGAGATCCGCGGCAGCAGCAGGCCCGATGAAGTGGTGATGATCGGCGCCCACCTGGATTCGTGGCACAGCGGCACCGGCGCCGCCGACAATGCCGCCGGCGTGGCGGTGATGATGGAGGCCATGCGCATCCTCAAGGCCGCGGGCGCCAAGCCGAAGCGCACCATCCGGGTAGCCCTGTGGAGTGGTGAAGAACAAGGGCTGATCGGCTCGCAGGCCTATGTGGCCAAGCACTTCGGTGGCTTCCCGGAGCCTGCCGATGCGGCGCAGAAGGCGCTGCCGGCCTCGTTGCGCGAACCGACCGGTGCCCTGCAGAAGACCCGCGATTACAGCAAGTTCCAGGTCTACTTCAACATGGACAACGGCTCGGGTCGCTTCCGCGGCATCTACGCGCAGGAGAACATGGCGGCCGTGCCGATCTTCGAGGCCTGGCTGGCCCCGTTCCGTGACGTGGGCGCCACCACCGTGGCCACCCGCAACACCGGCAGTACCGACCACATCAGCTTCGACCGCATCGGCCTGCCGGGCTTCCAGTTCATCCAGGACCGGCTGGACTACTTCACCAACGTCCACCACAGCCACCTCGATACCTGGGACCACGCCGAACCGGAAGACCTGAAGCAGGCCGCCGCCATCGTGGCGTCCTTCGCCTACCACGCGGCCATGCGCGAGCCGTCCTTCCCGCGCAAGCCCGAGCCGCAGCCGCAGCCGTGAGGCGCCGGCACGGAGGGGGCAGCGGCCTCCTCCGTGCCCTTCCGGGGGTAGTGGTAAAATCGGCGGATTCCCGTTCCCCGAGCCTTCCATGAGCTGCCGCACCCGTTTCGCCCCCAGTCCCACCGGCTACCTGCACATCGGTGGCGCCCGCACCGCGCTGTACTGCTGGCTGGAGGCCCGTCACCGTGGCGGCGAATTCGTGCTGCGCATCGAAGACACCGACCGCGAGCGCAGCACCCAGGGCGCGATCGACGCGATCCTGGAGGCGATGGACTGGCTGGGCCTGGGCTACGACGAAGGCCCGATCTACCAGACCCAGCGCGTGGCCCGGTACCTGGAAGTGGCCGAACAGCTGGTCGCCGACGGCAAGGCCTATTACGCCTACGAAACCCGCGAAGAGCTCGACGCGATGCGCGAAGCGGCGATGGCCAAGCAGGAAAAGCCGCGCTACAACGGCGCCGCGCGCGACCTGGGCCTGCCCTGGAAGGACGACCCCAACCGCGTCATCCGCTTCAAGAACCCGCTGGACGGGACGGTGGTGTTCGACGACCTGATCAAGGGCCGCATCGAGATCGCCAACAGCGAGCTGGACGACATGGTCATCTTCCGCCCGGACGGCTTCCCCACCTACAACTTCGCGGTGGTGGTGGACGACTGGGACATGCGCATCAGCGAAGTGATCCGCGGCGATGACCACATCAACAACACCCCGCGCCAGATCAACCTGTACGAAGGCATCGGCGCGCCCGTGCCGAAGTTCGGCCACATGCCGATGATCCTGGACGAGCAGGGCGCCAAGCTGTCCAAGCGCACCGGCGCGGCCGACGTGATGCAGTACAAGGACGCCGGCTACCTGCCCGACGCGCTGCTGAGCTACCTCGCCCGGCTGGGCTGGTCGCACGGTGACCAGGAGCTGTTCAGCCGCCAGGAGCTGATCGACCTGTTCGACGTGACCAACTGCAATTCCAAGGCCGCGCGCCTGGACATGGCCAAGCTGGGCTGGGTCAACCAGCACTTCCTGAAGACCGAAACGCCGGACAGCATTGCCCCGCACCTGGTCTACCAGCTGAACAAGCTCGGCCTGGATCTGGCCGCCGGTCCGGCCCCGGCCGACGTGGTGGTGGCATTGCGCGACCGCGTGCAGACCCTGAAGGAAATGGCCGAGAAGGCGGTGGTCTGGTACCAGCCGCTGACCGAGTACGACGAGGCGGCGGTGGCCAAGCACTTCAAGCCGGGCGCGGAACTGGCGCTGGGCAAGGCCCGCGAGCTGCTGGCGGGGGTCGCGGACTGGACCGCCGAGGGCGTGTCGGTGGCGCTGCACGAGGTGGCCACGGCGCTCGAGATCGGCATGGGCAAGGTGGCCCAGCCGCTGCGCGTGGCCATCACCGGCACCCAGGTCAGCCCGGACATTTCACAGACGGTGTTCCTGGCCGGGCGTGAAGAGGCCTTGAAACGCATCGACGTCGCACTCACTAAAGTACCGACGGCCTGACCACAGGAGACCGCGCATGCCAGCCAAAACCGCTTGTACCGCCCCGCACCACCACGTCCACGACGCATCCGACTTCGTGAAGGTGGTGGAGCGCGTGTGCTCGGAACGCGGGCTGCGCCTGACCCCGATCCGCGCCAACGTGCTGCGTCTCATCGCCGAGGCCGGCAAGCCGGTCAAGGCTTACGAACTGCTGGAGTGGGTGCGCAGCGGCAAGGGCGTCGGTGCCGACGCTCCGCCCACGGTGTACCGCGCGCTGGATTTCCTGATGGCCAACGGATTCGTGCACAAGCTCGAATCGGTCAACGCGTTCGTGGCCTGCCACCATCCCAGCAGCGCGCAGCATTCGGTGCCGTTCCTGATCTGCAACAGCTGCCACAGTGCGGTGGAACTGGAAGACAAGGACATCGTGAGCCAGCTGGAAAAGCGCGCCAAGGAACTGGGCTTCCAGCCGCAGGCGCAGACCTTGGAAGTGCACGGCCTCTGCGCGCGCTGCGCCGGGTAAAAACCGGGGCAGGTACCGACCGTTGGTCGGTACGCAACGTTCCCCGCAAAGAAACGCCGCGCACTGCGCGGCTTTTTTGCCCGATGCCCCGGATCGACCCAGCCCCGGGTAGAGCCACGCCATGCGTGGCTGCCCCTGTGCGTCAGGTGGCCCTGCCGCGGACCTTTGCGATCTCACGCCTCTTCCGTGCATCCGGGGTGGCGTAGCTCGCATCGAGACGGCGGTTCAGGCTTTTCAGGACGAGCCGGCGGGCGGATACCAGCGCGGGATCGGCCACGACCAGCGCATCGACCCACGCCAGCGATGCGGCCAAGGGCGCGCCGCGCAGGGCGTAAAGCGCGACCGCCTTCAGATGTGTAATGGAGGTTGCACCCCATGCCTTCACGGCCGTTTCGTACAGCGCATGCTGAAGCGTCGCATCGATCGGCACACTGTCCTCGAACGACAGCTGCATGTTCAACGCACCCAGCGCACTCCACGGCGCTGCGTCCGCGTTGCTCGTGTGCCAGTCGGCACGTTCGCAGTAGGCAAGCAGTTCAGTGATGGCGTCGCGCGTGCGTACTGCTTCAAGCATCCCGATGGCGAAGCTGGCCATCGCCGGATCCGCCAACAGGGGGCGCAGTCCGGCAACGCCGTCGCGCGCGTATGCCGCACAGGCGGTCGCCCATCGCCCGAACGGCACCACGCGACGGCCATCCGGCAGCAGCCCGTCGTCCAGCCACCCGTGCAGCGCGCTCAAGCGCTCGATCTCCGCTGCACCCTCGGTGCCGTGGACCCGGGCGAAGCCAATCAAGTGCTCCACCTCCAGCGCACCGCCGTAAGCGGCCGGCGCGCTGCCCTTGGCCGCCTTCTGCGCCAGTACGTTGAACTTCACCGGCGCTCGGCCGCGGCGGTGTCGCTGCCGTCTGCCGCCGTATCCACCTTCACCACCACCGACATGCCCGGGCGCAGCCGCTTGGCCAGCGGCTGGTCCGGGTCGATGGAAATGCGGATGGGCAGGCGCTGCACCACCTTGGTGAAGTTGCCGCTGGCGTTGTCCGGGCGCAGCACGCTGAACTCCGAGCCCGTCGCAGGGGCGATCTGCTCGATGTGCCCGTGCAGCTTTTCACCGTCGAAGGCGTCCACCTTGAACGAGGCGGGCTGGCCGATGCGCATTTTCCAGGTCTGGCCCTCCTTGAAGTTGGCCACCACCCACAGCGTGTCCGGCACCAGGAACAGCAGCTGCGAGCCGGCCGTGACGTATTGGCCCAGGCGCACCGAGGCTTCGCTGATCTGGCCGTCGCGCGGGGCATGGATGACGGTGTTGGCCAGGTCGATCCGGGTCAGTTCCAGCTGCGCCTGCGCGGTTTCAACACGGGCCTCCAGACTCTTGCGTGCCACCTGGGTGGAGGTCAGTGTTTCCTCGGCGATGCGGATCTGCGCCTGCGACTGCAGCACGGCCGCCTGCGCCGATTGCGCTCCGGTGCGCAGCTTGTCGCGGTCGCTGAGCGCCACCAGCTGCTGCGCGGCGAGTGCTTCATAGCGCTTGAGCTCGGTGCGCGACCGCGCCAGCTCCGATTGGCCGGCGACAAGGTTGGCCTGTGCCGCACCGATCTGCGCGCGGTTCTGCGCCTGGGCCTGGTCGGAGTTGGCCAGCGCAGCCTTCGCACTGTCCAGGTCGGCCTGGGCCTGGGCCACTTTTTCCTTGTAGATGCGGTCGTCGACGCGGACCAGCGGATCGCCCTGTTTGACGTGCTGGAAGTCCTTGACCAGCACCTCGGTGACATAGCCATTGACCTGCGGTGCCAGCACGGTGATCTGGCCGCGCACGTAGGCGTTGTCGGTGCTCACCCGGGTGCTGTCGAACGGCCACAGCGACCATGCGCGCAGGATCAGCGCGATGCCCAGCAGCGCAATCACGATCATGATCACCACGCTGCGGGTGCTGGGCTTGAGGTACTTGGGCGCGCTCGGCGGCGGCACCGCGCCTGCCGCGGCCGCGCTGCCGGCGGGGGCGGCATCGGTCGGCGGCGCCGGGTTGACGTTCTCGGGTGCGCTGTCGTCGCGGGG
>NZ_QAIW01000153.1:0-1441 GCF_003061285.1 Stenotrophomonas sp. HMWF003
CCGCCGTTCCCAGGACAATGTATCCAGCGCCACCAGCAGCGGCGGTTGGCGCAGACACCCCTTCAGCTCCGCGGGCTCCAGCGGCTCGGCGGGGAGATCGGCGAAGCAGGCGGCCGCCACCTGGGTGGGGTCGATGATGGCGTGGGTCTGCGCGAGGAAGCTGCGATGGCCCATGTCGATAGGCGCGTTGACGTGCGTGTCCAGGTCCATTGGAACTCTGCATCGGTGGATACAGGCAGGCTACGAGCGGCACTGGGCGTAGCGAAGAGCCAGAACCGACAATGCATCGCGGGCTTCACAGTTTTTCTATTTCGATTTGTGGATGGCTCGCAAGCTTCCATATGACATGCCTATCCATGGCACGGACGTGCTGCGCCCCGCAGCGCTGCGAGAGGTCGGAGCGCGATGAAACGCTAGGCACGAGTGGCATGCGGCGCTACGCGGGGAGCGCAGTCAGCGGTGCTGTTCCACCAGCTGCCGCAACGCGGCATCCTTCGGCACCAGCACGTCGAACAGGCCCAGGGCGTGCAGCCCAGGCAGCAGCGCCAGCAGGTCATGTTCGGCGGCGTTGCGCGCAGCAGCGTCCTGATCGGCATCGAGCAGGATTGTCGCGTTGGCCAGGAACGCGCCGACGCTGCCCTTGCGCACGGTGATGCCGGCGCGTTGCACATGGTCGTGGTCATCCGGCAACAGGTCTTCAGGTCGCATCGCGGCGCACTCCAACGGGGGGACGGCCAGTATCGAACCACCGCGGCGGCGGTTCTGTCGTATAACTGCCAACAGATATGGAAGATCCGACACACTCCGCCCTGCTCGACCCTGCGATGGCCGATGACCCCGCCGGCCCGGTGCTGTTCGCTGCCCGCAGCGTCCCGCGTGGCGGCAAGGCCGGTCCACGGCGCACACCGCGCCACCAGCATGCGCGCGGGCAACTGTTGGGCGCCGACAGCGGCCTGATGCAGATCGACGTGGGGGCCACGCACTGGCTGTTGCCGGCCGGCCACCTGGCCTGGATTCCGCCTGACCTGCCGCACGCGTTGCTGGCGCCACAGGGCTTCGAGGGGTGGAGCCTGTATTTCAACGCGGCCGCGAGCGCGCTGCTGCCCGACCAGCCCCGGATCCTGGCACCGGGGCCGCTGCTGCAGGCCGCCATCGCGCGCGCGCAACAGTGGCCGCCCGGTCCGTTGGGCGCTGCCCAGCGACGTCTTGCAGGGGTGATCGTGGATGAGATCGCCACCCACCCGGCGTTGCCGTTGGCCCTGGCACACCCGCAGGATCGACGGCTGCGACGTGTGGCCAGCGCGTTCGCCGCCCATCCCGAGGACAACCGCAGCGTCGAGCACTGGGCCGCGTTCGCCGGCCTGTCCAGCCGGACGCTCACCCGCCAATGGCAGCGCGACACCGGCATGGGGCTGTCGCGTTGGCGGCAACGGCTACGCGT
>NZ_QAIW01000153.1:1472-40565 GCF_003061285.1 Stenotrophomonas sp. HMWF003
CGGCTGGCGGCAGGTGACACGGTCACGGCGACCGCGCTGGCGTTGGGATATGAGACCACCAGCGCGTTCATCGCGGTATTCAAACGCGAACTGGGCGATACACCGGCGCGGTACGCGCGGGATGCACGCGGATGAGAGCGGCCGCCGAGGGGACAGCCACGCGTGGCGTGGCTCTACCTTGTGGGGAGCGAAGCAGAAAGGGGGCGATGGCGCACTCGCCATCGCCCCGGTGTGCTCAACCCGAAATCGCCAACCGCTCCTGGTGGTAACGGCGCACCGCCGCATACCACAGCACCGCGGCAAGGCCGAAGCCGGCGGCCAGATAGACGGCCCACATCTGCATGCTGATCGCCTCGTGGCGGATGATCTTCAGCAACATCTGGTTCTGCGCCAGGAACGGCACCGCGAACTGCCACAGCTCGCTCTTCAGCGGATACACCATCAGCGCGTAGCCGGGCAGCATCGGCAGCAGCATCAGCCAGGTCATGTGGCTCTGGGCTTCTTTCATGCTCTTGGCCGCCGCCGACAGGAAGGTCAGCAGCGAGGTGCCGATGAACAGCATCGGCAGCATGATCAGCAGCATCTGCGCCATCGGCAGGAAGCCCATGTTCAGTTGCCGCCCTGCACCGCTGCTGGACAGCTGCGCACTCAGCTTGAACGCGAGCAGGGTGAGCAGCAGCGACGCCATGCCGACCACGCAGGCGGCGGCGATCTTGCCGCTGACGATTGCACTCCGCGATGCCGGGGTGGCCAGCAGCGGCTCCAGCGATTGGCGCTCGCGCTCACCGGCGGTGGTGTCCATCACCAGGTAGGCACCGCCCAGGAACGAGGTGATGGTCAGCAGCACCGGCAGCAGGAACGACAGCACCTGCCCGCGCTTGGCCTCGGCGGTGGCCAGGTCCTGGGTGGCCAGGTCCAGCGGCCGCGCGACCTGCGCATCCACGCCACGGGCAAGCAGGCGCAGCGCGCCCACCTGCTGGTTGTAGCCGGCCAGCGCGGTCTGCAGGCGCATGCTCGGGATGTCGGCGGCGCGGCGGGTGCTGTCCTTGACGATCTCCACCAGCGCCGGGCGCCCTTCGGCCCAGTCCTTGCCGAAGTCCGGGCTGATCCGCAGCGCGACGTCGATCTGCTGGTCGCGGATGGCGGCGGTCAGGTCCTTGGGCGCATCCACTGCGTTGAGCCCCTGCGCGGCCAGGAAACGCACCAGGTTGGGGGCGTTCTCGCGGCCGATGGTGGCGATCTCCAGCGGTTTGTCGATCTGGGTCTTGACCCGGCTTTCGGCCAGCTTGCCCATGCCCAGGATCAGGATGGGGTACAGCAGCGGGCCCAGCAGCAGGGTCAGCGCGAGGGTGCGACGGTCGCGGGAAAGATCGCGCAGTTCCTTGCGCATCACGGTCAACAACGTGCTCAACGAACTCATGCGTGCAATCCTTCTTCCGAACCGATCACCTTGACGAAGGCATCTTCCAGGTTGTCTTCCCCGGTCTGTGCACGCAGCTCATCGGCGCTGCCGGCCGCCATGACCGTGCCATGGGCGATGATCACGATGCGATCGCACAGCGCGGCCACCTCCTGCATGATGTGGCTGGAGAAGATCACGCAGCGGCCTTCGTCGCGCAGGCCACGCAGGAAGCCACGCAGCGCGCGCGTGGTCATCACGTCCAGGCCGTTGGTGGGTTCATCCAGGATCACGTTGCGCGGGTCGTGCACCAGCGCGCGGGCGATGGCGGTCTTGGTCCGCTGGCCCTGCGAGAAGCCGTCGGTCTGGCGGTCCAGGATGTCCTCCATGTCCAGCGCCTGCGACAGCACCTGGGTACGTTCGCGGATCTGCGCGGCGCTCATGCCGTGCAGTTGGCCGAAGTAGGCGATGTTCTCGCGGGCGGTCAGGCGCTTGTACACGCCACGCGCGTCGGGCAGCACGCCCAGCCGGCGGCGTACCGCGACCGCATCGCTGGCCGCGTCGATGCCGTCCACCAGCACGCGGCCCTGGTCGGGCGTCATCAGCGTGTACAGCATGCGCATGGTGGTGGTCTTGCCGGCGCCGTTGGGGCCGAGCAGGCCGGTGATCTGGCCGTCCTCGGCCTGGAAGCCGACGTTCTCCACCGCGTTGATCAGGCCGGTCTTGGTCTTGAAGGCTTTGTGCAGGTTCTCGGCGACGATCATGGTTCCCATCCGTTGAACGAGGTGAAGGCCGGCACCGGGCTCAGCGAGTCCAGGCAGGTGGCGTCGAGCGATGTGGCGTCTGCCTTGTCCATGAACTGGCCCAGCAGGCGCGGCATGCAGCCGGCGTTGAGGGTGCCGTGGCCCTGGCCCTTGGCGATCAGGTGACGGCCATTGGGCAGGGTCTTGAGCACCTGCTCGGCGTAGCGCGGCGGGGTGACCGGATCGAACTGGCCCGACAGCAGCAGTACCGGCAGGTCGCTCTTCAGCGGCGCGGTGAACTCCTTCGGACGCGTGCCGACCTTCCAGCCCGGGCAGGCGGCGAAGAACATGCGCGCCACTTCCGGACCGAGCAGGCGATCGCTGGCGGCCGGCTCCTGGTAGCGGTCGGCATCCTCGGCGCAGATCACCGACCACTGCATGCCGCGGTTCATCTGCACGCCCAGCGAGCGGCTGGCCATGCTGCTCAGCGACATCAGCGGGGCGTAGCGGCCATGCGCGGCTTCATCCAGCACCACCGGCAGCAGCGAGGACAGTTCGGGCATGTAGGAGAACATGAAGGCCAGGCCGGTGACCGAATCGGACATCAGCACATCGCGCTTGGTTTCGGCGGTGCCCGGGTCGCGGTACTCGACCTCGACCGGGGCCTTGGCCAGCGCGTCCATCACGTTCTTGAGCTGGGTGCGCGTATCGACCGGGAAGCGCTTGGCGCAGGCGGCGTCCTTGCTGCACTGCGCCGCCTGCAGGTCGATGGCGGCTTCAAACGTGTTGGCGAAATCACCGCCCACCACCACGTCGTTCGGGGCCACCCCGTCGATCACCACCGCACGCGTGTGCTGCGGGTAGTGCGCGGCGTACTGCTGGGCCACGCGGGTGCCGTAGGAGCCGCCGATCAGGTTGATCTTGTCCACGCCGAGCGCCGCGCGCACGGTGTCGATGTCGGCGATGGCCTGGGTAGTGGTGTAGAAGCGGGTATCGGCGCGGCTGGCCAACGACGCGGCGCACTGCGCGGCGAAGTCGGCAATGGCCTGGGTGGTCGGGGCGATGCTGTCGTCCAGCGCCATTTCCTTGCCATCCGCCCCCAGGCAGGTGAGCGGGTTGGATTTGCCGGTGCCGCGCTGGTCAACCAGGATGATGTCGCGTTGTTTGCGCACTTCGCGCAACGCCACGTTGATCACCGCCGCCACTTCGGTCGCCGCCTGGCCCGGCCCACCGGCCAGGAAGAACACCGGGTCGCCCTTGCCCTCGCCTTCGTTGCTGGTATCCAGCCAGGCGATGTTCAACCCGATCTTGCGCCCGTCCGGCGCGGCCGGGTTCTCGGCCACCTGCAGGGTGGCGCACTGCGCTTCCACGTTGTCGCTGGCCTGGGTGCTGGTCAGCGTGCACGGCTTGAACGTCAGGTGTCCGTACTGGCGTTGCGCAGCTTCCGGGGTGGCCTCCGGTGTGGCCTGGCAGGCGGCCAGCAGCAGCAAGGCTGCGCCGGTCGCCAAGGGACGGCAGGAAACTCGCATGTTCGATCGCATCCTGGATTGAAGGGTCTCAGCATGCCATGACGAAGGGGCGCGCTGGATGTGACCAGCGCCCTGCCCGCTCGGCGGACGCCTCGCGCCGGCCGGGCTCAGGCAGGCAGTGGCACCGCACTGACAGTGCGATCGCGGCCGTCGGCCTTGGCCTGGTAAAGCGCCCGGTCGGCGGCGGCCAGCAAGGCTGCCAGGTCGTGCGCGCCCGTGCCGACCACCAGCCCGATGCTGGTGGTGACCACCACCGGCGTGTCGCCCACGTGTGCGGGATGGGCCTGCAGCTGCGCACGAATGCTGGCCGCCTGTTGCCGGGCCCGGGCGTGATCGGCCCCCGGCAACAGCACCACGAACTCCTCCCCGCCGTAGCGGCCCAGCAGATGCTGCTGGCTGGCCAGGCTGCCGGCCAGGACCGCAGCAAAGTGGTGCAGCACCTGGTCGCCGGTGAGATGCCCCCAGCGGTCGTTGATCTGCTTGAAGTGGTCCACGTCCAGCAGCAGCAGGGCCAACGGTTGTTGCTGCCGTTGGCACTGCAGCAGGCATGCCTGGCCATCGGCCAACACCGCCCCGCGGTTGAGCAGGCCGGTCAGGCCGTCGGTGCGTGCCGCGCGGCGAAGGTCGACCAGCATCCGCTCCACCAGCAGCAGGACCAGTGCGAAGCAACGGGCCAGCTCCAGGAAGATGCCCGCGAGGTAGGTGGCGAACATCGGCGCGCCGGCCCGGAAGATGTCCTGCCCGGCATCGGGGGCCACCGGCAGCCACAGCCGCACCAGGTACACCACCGCTTCGGCCGCGAAGATGGCCGCAGCCAGCCAGCAGCTGGTGCGCTGCTGGGGCGGCGCATGGCGTACCAGCATCCAGGCCATCCAGCTGTTGACCAGCACCGAGAACAGGCTGGCCACGTTGAGCCGGACGGCCAGGTTCGGGAACGGCACCACGAACACCACGATGCCGGCCACGTACGCACCGGCCAGCACGGCCGGCTGCCAGGCCGGCAGCGGGCGCTGCAAGTGGCGCGCCACGCCGTACAGCATCAGCACCGCCGAGAGCGCCAGCACCGCATTGCCGAAGATCACCAGGGGAACGACCGGCAGCTGCGCGCGCAGCGCCACCGAGGTCAGGCTGAGCGCCAGCAGCCACAGGCTGGCCGTCCACAGGCGCAGCGCCGGTTGCCCGCGCAGGACCAGCAACAGCAATGAGAAGCCCACTGCGATGCCCAGGCACAGCAGGTAGCCGAGCACGGCAACGGTGGGGAAATCCAGGGACATGCGGCCTCGCGCATGAGGGCGGCGCGCGCATCTTAGCGCGCGCCGTGCAGGTTACTTGCTGCTGACGTACTTCTCGCGCCGCACCTGCGGGGTGGGCAGGCCAGCCTCCTTCAACGCCTCGAAGGTGGCGTCGACCATGTCCGGGTTGCCGCACAGGTAGGCGATGTCGGTGGCCGGGTTCGGCGCGAACGCGGCCAGGTGCTGCTGCACGTAGCCGTGGCGCACGTCCGGGTGCGGGTTGTCGGGCAGCTCGCGGGACAGGCACGGTACGTAGCGGAAGCCCGGGTGCGCGGCCGCGAAGGCATAGAAGTCGTCGCTGTAGAGCAGCTCGGCGGGGGTGCGGGCGCCCTGCAGCAGCACCACCTCCACCCCGCGCTCGGCCATGGCGGTGGCCAGCAGCGGCAGCATCGAGCGGTACGGGGTGACCCCGGTGCCGGTGGCGATCAGCAGGTAGCGGGCGTTGTGGTCGCCCGGCTGCAGGCAGAACCGGCCGAACGGGCCGCTGGCGGTGACGTGGCCGCCGATGTCCAGGCCCTCGAACAGGGCCGTGGCGGCGCCACCGGGGACGAAGCTGACCGCGATATCGACCGCCTCGCCCGGGGCCAGGGCGTGATCATGAATGGTAGCCAGCGAGTAACTGCGCTTGGTGGCGGTGCCGTCGGCGTACTCGAAATGGACCTGGATGAACTGGCCGGGCTGGAAATCCAGCGGCTGGCCGTCATCTCGCAGGAACTGGTAGTGGCCGACGGTCGGGGCCAGCATGCGCCGGTCGACCAGTTTGAGGGGGAATTGAACAGGCACGGCTTTTCGGGACAGTGTGTAGCCGGGGCAAGCCCTCGGGGTCTTCTATAATAGCCGCTCCCCGCCCCTATCCAGCGCCAGCCCATGGGCGCGAAGGCAAGAGCTTGGCTTCCCAGAACACTTCCGCGACCGGTACGGCCCCCGCCCTGCGGGTCCGTGACCTCCGTAAAACCTATGACAACGGCACCCAGGCCCTGAAGGGCGTCTCGCTGGACGTGGCCCCGGGCGACTTCTTCGCCCTGCTGGGCCCCAACGGCGCCGGCAAGTCGACCCTGATCGGCATCATCAGCTCGCTGGTGAACCTCAGCGAGGGCCAGGTCGAGGTCTTCGGCAGCGACCTGGTCCGCAACCGCAGCGCCACGATGCGCCTGATCGGCCTGGTACCGCAGGAAATCAACTTCAACCTGTTCGAAAAGCCCTTCGACATCCTGGTCAACTACGCCGGTTTCTATGGCGTGGCCCGTGCCGAGGCCGAGAAGATGGCCGAAGAGGAGCTCAAGCGTGCCCACCTGTGGGACAAGGCCCAGGTGATGAGCCGCACCCTGTCCGGCGGCATGAAGCGCCGGCTGATGATCGCCCGCGCGATGATGACCCGACCGCGCCTGCTGATCCTGGATGAGCCGACGGCCGGGGTGGACATCGAGATCCGCCGCGACATGTGGCGGGTGCTCAAGGAGATCAATGCCGCCGGCACCACGATCATCCTGACCACCCATTACCTGGAAGAGGCCGAGCACCTGTGCCGCAACCTGGCCATCATCAACCACGGCCAGATCGTCACCCAGGGTCCGATGCGCGAGCTGCTGGCCAAGCTGGACGTGGAGGGCTTCCTGTTCGACATCGACGGCAGCCTGCCGGCCGAGCTGCCGGTGATCGAAGGCGCCACGCTGATCGCCACCGACGGGCACACGCTGGACGTGGACATGCCGCGTGCGATGGACCTCAACCGGGTGTTTGAAGCACTGAACGCGGCCGGTATCCGGGTGCGTTCGATGCGGACCAAGAGCAACCGCCTGGAGGAGCTGTTCGTGCGCCTCACCGGCAACCAGGAGAATGCGGCATGAGCACCACCCCTACCCCGGTCCTGACCGACGGCCAGCGCAACCGGATCGCGTTGATGACGATCGTGCGCCGCGAAGTGGCGCGCATCCTGCGCATCTGGGGCCAGACCCTGGTGCCGCCGGCGATCACCATGACGCTGTACTTCCTGATCTTCGGCGGGCTGATCGGTTCGCGCGTGGGCGACATGGGCGGCTACACCTACATGCAGTTCATCGTGCCGGGCCTGGTGATGATGAGCGTGATCCAGAACAGTTACGGCAACATCAGTTCGTCGTTCTTCGGGGCCAAGTTCGGCCGCCACGTGGAAGAGCTGCTGGTGAGCCCGATGCCGAACTGGGTGATCCTGTGGGGCTATGTGTCCGGTGCGGTGCTGCGCGGGCTGATGGTCGGCGTGATCGTGCTGATCATCGCGATGTTCTTCACCCCGGTGCGCATTCCGCATCCGCTGGTGACGCTGACCACGGTGATCCTGGGCGCGACGATCTTCTCGCTGGCCGGCTTCATCAACGCGGTGTATGCGAAGAAGTTCGACGACGTGGCGATCGTGCCGACCTTCATCCTGACCCCGCTGACCTACCTGGGCGGTGTGTTCTATTCGGTGCAGCTGCTGCCGACGTGGGCGGAGGCGGCGACGCACGCGAATCCGATTTTCTACATGGTCAATGCGTTCCGCTACGGGCTGCTGGGCACCAGTGATGTGCCGCTGTGGGTGGCGTATGCGCTGATGATCGGCTTCGTGGTGGCGCTGACGGCGCTGGCGTTGTGGCTGCTCAAGCGCGGCGTGGGCATGCGGAGCTGAGGGGTGTTTTGCCGGGCCTGCGGCCCGGCGGCCCGCTTTACTGCCACTGCCACTGCCACTGCCACTGCCAGAGCTGGAGCTGGAGCAACTGCAACAGCAACTGCGGCTCTGGGTTGAAATGGGGGCAGGCGGGGTGTGTGAGTCCGCGGGGGACGCTGCGAGTACGTCCCTGTAGGCTCGGTCGCGCCATCCATGGCGCTCACGCCCCCGCAAACTCACACACTCCGCCTTCGATAGTTTCCCGGTGACGGCTGTAGGGTCACGGTAGTGCCGGCCGCTGGCCGGCAACCGCGCGGCAACGATTACTGTGGAGCCGGGCATTTGCCCGGCTCTTTTCGTTTGCGGTTGGATGGACTTTGAAATTGTGGGAGAGAAATCCGGGGGGGTGACGGGTGGTCCTCTTTGCTGCGCGCGAGACTCTCCGTCTTTTGAAAAAAATGGATAGGGTTGTACTGCGTGTTTGTCGCCGTGCTCGGAATCCATCGGTCCTGCTCACGCTCCCCCTCCACCACCCGCCACATAGCGCCCTGCGGGTGGTGAAAAACTCCGGCACAATCGTGGGGTGAATCCCCCAACTGCAGTGAGCGTGCGATGCGTATCCTGATCCTCGGCGCCGGTGGTACCGGTGGTTATTTTGGTGGTCGGCTGGCCCAGGCCGGTGTGGATGTGACCTTCCTGGTGCGCCCGGCGCGCGCGGCGCAGCTGGCGGCCGAGGGGCTGGTGATCCGGAGTCCGGTTGGCGACGCGACGTTCCCGGTAAAGCACGTCATCGCCGACGCGCTGCCTGCGTTGGCCGCGGCGCAGCCGTTCGATCTGGTGATGCTGAGCTGCAAGGCGTACGACCTGGACAGTTCGATCGAGGCGATTGCCCCGGCGATGGGACCGCGTACGACGCTGCTGCCGATCCTCAATGGGCTGCACCACTACGCGGCACTGGATGCGCGTTTCGGGCGCGATGCGGTGCTGGGTGGGCTGTGTTTCATCAGTGCGACCAAGGCCGCCGATGGCGCGGTGCTGCACCTGGCACCAGCGGCCAAGCTGACCTTCGGCGAGCGCGATGGCACCGGCAGCAGCGCGCGGGTGTTGGCGCTGGCGGCCGCGTGCGTGCAGGCGAACGTGGACCATGTGGCCAGCGATGCGATCGGGCAGGAGCAGTGGATCAAGTACACGTTCCTGACCACGCTGGCGGCATCCACCTGCCTGATGCGCGCCGATGTGGGCACGATCGTGGCCACCGACGACGGGGCGGCGATCGTGCGTGGGCTGTATGACGAATGCCTGGCGGTGGCCGATGCGGCGGGCGAGCCGATTCCGGCCAAGGCGCGCGAGGTCGCGCTGACGGCTACCACCCAGGCCGGCTCGGGCTTGAAGGCCTCCATGCTGCGCGACCTGGAAGCGGGCCAGCAGGTGGAGGCCGAGCAGATCGTGGGCGACATGCTGGCGCGCGCACGCGCCGCCGGGCAGACGGCACCGCTGCTGGCGGTGGCCTACAGCCACCTGCAGGCCTACCAGCGCCAGCGCGGCGCCTGAGCATGGACATCGCTGCGCCGGCGCAGGTGCTGGTGCTGGGCATGGGCTACAGCGGGCGGCACCTGGCCGCCCTGCTGCAGTCCCAGGGCGTTGCGTGCAGTGGCACCGTGCGCGACCCCGGCGCGGCTCCCGATGACGGGCTGACGCGGCATCGGCTGGCCGAGGGCGTGCCGGTCGATGACGGACTGCGTGCGGCGATCCGGCGCGCGGACGCGATTGTGTGCAGCGTGCCGCCGGAGGAGGCGGGCGACCCGGCGCTGCGCCTGCTCTCCGATGCGCTGCACGACAGCCCGGCGCTGCGCTGGGTGGGCTACCTGTCCTCGACGGCGGTCTATGCCGACCGCGACGGGGGCTGGGTCGACGAACAGTCCAGTGCCGATGCGGACAACGACACCGCGCTGCGGCGGCTACGCGCCGAGCAGCAGTGGCGCGCGTTCGCGCAGGTACGCGGTCTCGCCTCGGCGGTGTTCCGCCTGCCCGCCCTGTACGGTCGCGGGCGCAACGCGCTGGTGCAGCTGGCGCAGGGCAAGGCCCGGCACGTGATCCGGCCCGGGCTGGTCTTCAATCGACTGCATGTGGAGGACCTGGCCGCTGCGGTGCTGGCGGCGATGCGGCGTCCGCAGGGCCACGCGCTGTATCTGCCGGCCGACGATGCGCCGGCCCCGCCGCAGGACGTACTGGCGCATGCCGCGCTGCTGAGTGGCCTGCCGTTGCCGGTGGCACAGGCCTGGGATGATCCGGCCGTCCCCGCCTCGCTGCGCCGCTTCTACGCCAGCAACAAACGCATCGACAGCCGCGGCACGCGCGCGGCCCTGCAGTGGCAGCCCCGCTTCGCGACCTATCGCGACGGCCTGGCCGACGCCTGGGCGAACGGCGACGGCCGGTAGCCCACGACCGGTGGTCGTGGGGAGGTATCAGGCCACCTCAGGCAACCGGAAGAACGCGCGCGTGGCCGCCGTCGCATTGGCGGCCGTGGTGTCCACGTCTTCGCCCCGATCGCGCGCCAGCTCCTCGACGATATGCGACAGGAACATCGGCTCGTTGCGGCGGTCCTTGGGCATCGGCTTGAGCGAGCGCGGCAGCAGGTACGGCGCGTCGGTTTCGATCATCAGGCGGTTGGCCGGGATGTGTTTCACCAGCTCGCGCAGGTGCCCGCCGCGGCGTTCGTCGCACAACCAGCCGGTGATGCCGATGTACCAGTCCTGGTCCAGGTAATCGAACAGTTCCTGGCGTTCGCCGGTGAAGCAGTGCACCACCGCCGCGCCCAGACGGCCGTCGAAGTTCTTCATCTGCGCCATGAAATCGGCGTGCGCATCGCGCTGGTGCAGGAACAGCGGCTTGCGCGCCCCATCGGCAGCCACCACGTCGGCGGCCAGCTGCAGCTGGCGCTCGAAGGCGCGGTGCTGGGCCGGGCGCGGGGCGAAGTCACGGAAGTAATCCAACCCGCACTCACCCACCGCCACCACCTCGGCGTGCGCATGCAGCGCGCGCATCTCGGCATCGCATTCGTCGGTGTACTCCACCGCGTGGTGCGGGTGCACCCCGGCGGTGGCATACAGGACGCCCGGATGCTGGCGTGCCAGCTCGAGCGCCATCGGCGAATGCTCGCGGCTGGCGCCGGTGATGATCATCTGTGCCACCCCCGCCTCGCGGGCACGCGCCAGCACGGCGTCACGGTCGCGGTCGAAGGAGTCGTGGGTGAGGTTGGCGCCGATATCGATCAGTTGCATGGGGAGCTACAAGGCAGGTAACCCGCGCATTGTAGCCGCCCCCGCCGAGGCTCACTCCGGATCCGGCCCGGTGAGCAGCCTCTGCACCAGTTCACGCGACAAACCCGTCAGCACGATCCGGTCGCCGTCGCGCATCACGGTGATGAACGGGTGCCCATCGCGTTCGAGGGTGTCGGCCGGTACGGGGCTGGCGTCGACCCTGCCATTCTCGGGAATGCGCAGATACCAGACTTCCGCGCACAACGCACAAAACGCCGGCAGCGGTTCCGGGTAGGTGCCGCCCCGGCCCGCCACCTCGGCGGTCTTCAACAAGGCCAGCAGACGCGGCAGCAGGTCACCGTGGGATGCGGCGTCCTCCAGGCCGATCGATGCGCCGAGGGCCTCGGGGGCGGTGCTCATGCTGAACAAGGTCGCGGTGGCACGCGAGCGCGGCACCAGGCTGGTGCGAAGCGACAGGCCCTGCCCCTTCCAGAGCGCCTCGCTGGCACCGTGCAGGAACGGCTGGAGATCGTGGTCGAAGCGCGTCAGCCACGCGTCGTACTGCAGGCGCGCCGCGTCCAGGTTCCAGAGCGGCAGCGTGCATTGCGCGCCCGGTGCCTGGCGCTGCCAACGTTCGGGAATCCCCACGCCCGCGCATTCGCGGCACACCAGCGCGGTGTCGGTCGGGCCCTCGAAGTGCAGGCTCGGCGCCTGCGTGTCGGCGCAGTCGTCACTGTCGAGCAGCAGGCGAAAGCCCGTGGTGCCGGCGCAGCGCACCAGCGTGTTGCTGTGCATGCCCAATGTGCTGCGGCCGAACTGCGAGAGCCAGACGAAAGCGCGGTCCTCGGCCAGCTGCAGGCTGGGGTAGAGCGGCTCGCGCAACGTGCCGTCGGCCACCGCGCGCCGGATCGCGGCCTCGTTGTCCAACCCGGCAGGCAGGTAGCGGGCCTCCAGCGTGGGCTGCAGCAGCATCGCCAGCGGGTGACCGTCGTAGGGCATGTGCAATCCCTCGCCCAGGTCGTCCGCAGGTGCCGCAGTGGGGCTGGCGGCGCTGACCGAGGCCAACGGACAGAGCAGAAGGAGCGACAACAACAGGCGAGCCAAGCGCAACATCTACACGTCCGGGTACGGCGGGGCGGCACAGGGAAGCATGCCTGCCGGCGGCTGGCAATCGGTGCGCCCGGCAGACACCGTATCCTTGCGCCATGACTGCCCCGATTTTTCCCATCTCCCCGCTGCTGCCGCAGATTCTCGACCACCTGGCCGACCACGCGCGCCTGGTGCTGGAAGCGCCGCCGGGCGCCGGCAAGACCACCCAGGTGCCATTGGCCCTGCTCGACGCGCCGTGGCTGCAAGGCCGCAGGATCATCATGCTGGAACCGCGCCGGGTGGCTGCGCGCAGCGCCGCGCAGTTCATGGCGCGGCAGTTGGGAGAAGCGGTGGGCGACACCGTCGGCTACCGCATCCGTTTCGAGAACAAGGTGTCGGCCCGCACCCGCGTCGAAGTGGTCACCGAAGGCATCCTGACCCGGATGCTGCAGGACGACCCGATGCTCGACGGCGTGGGCGCGCTGCTGTTCGATGAATTCCACGAGCGTCATCTGGCCGCCGATCTCGGCCTTGCACTGGCGCTGGATGTGCAGGCGCAGCTGCGCGAGGACCTGCGCATCGTGGTGATGTCGGCCACGCTGGATGGCGAGCGGCTGGCGCAGTTTCTCGACGCGCCCAGGCTCAGCAGCGAAGGCCGCAGCTTTCCGGTGGCGATCAGCCATTTCCCCGCCCGTCGCGAAGAATCGCTGGAAGCCCAGGCGCGGCGCGCGGTGGAACAGGCGCTGGCCGAGCATCCCGGCGATGTACTGGTGTTCCTGCCGGGCCAGCGCGAGATTGCGCGCACCCAGGCCGCGCTGGAGCAGGCCCTGCCAACCACGGTGCAGGTGCTGCCGCTGCACGGCGAGCTGCCGGTGGAGCAGCAGTCGCGCGTGCTGCAACCCGACCCGCAGGGCCAGCGCCGCGTGGTGCTGGCCACCAACGTGGCCGAATCCTCGGTCACGTTGCCGGGGGTGCGCGTGGTGATCGATGCCGGGTTGGCGCGCGAGCCGCGCTACGACCCCAACAGCGGCTTCGCACGGCTGGACGTGGTGAGCATCGCGCAGGCGTCGGCCGACCAGCGCGCCGGGCGTGCCGGACGTGTGGCCGATGGCTGGGCGTGGCGGCTGTGGCCGCAGTCGCAGCGGCTGGAGGCGCAGCGCCGGCCGGAGATGGCGCAGGTGGAGTTGACGTCGCTGGCATTGGAGCTGGCCGCGTGGGGCAGCGATGACCTGCGCTTCGTCGACCCGCCACCGGTGGGCGCACTGGCCGCCGCGCGCGAGCTGCTGCAGCGGCTGGGTGCGATGAGCGACAGCGGCGGGCTGACCGCGCTGGGCCGGCGCATGCTCACCCTGGGCACCCACCCACGGCTGGCGGCAATGCTGCTGGCCGCCCACGGCGGCAGCGAGCAGGCGCTGGCGTGCGACCTGGCCGCGCTGGTGGAAGCACGCGACCCGCTGCGCCACGGCGGTGACGCGCTGGCCGCGCGGTGGCGCGCCTTGGCCGCGTTCCGCCAGGGGCGCGCGCCGCACGATGCCAACCGCGGTGGGCTGGCCACCATCGATGCCGCCAGCACGCAGTGGCGGCGACGCCTGCGCTGTGACGCCGCGCCGCCCACGTCGGTGGAGGCACACCAGCTTGGCGACCTGCTGGCCCACGCCTTCCCTGACCGCATCGCCGCGCGCCACCCCACCGATCCGCTGCGCTACCTGCTGGCCAACGGGCGCAGTGCGCGCCTGTTCGACCCCAGTGATCTGCGTGGGGAACCGTGGCTGGTGGCGGTGGAACTGCGCTATGAGGCGCGTGATGCGTTGCTGCTGCGCGCCGCGCCGGTCGATGAAAACCGGCTGCGCCGCGATTTCCCCACCCGCTTCACCCAGCAGGACGTGGTGCGCTGGGACGGCGACAAGCGTGCCTTGGTGGCGCGCCGCGAAACCCGTTTCGACCGCATCGTGCTGGACAGCCGTTCGGCCGGGCGCGTGGATCCGGCGCATGCCGCGCAGGCGCTGACCGAGGCCGTGGCCGAACTCGGCATCGACGCGCTGCCGTGGACCGACGGCCTGCGCCAGTGGCAGGCACGGGCGCTGGCACTGCGTGCATGGATGCCCGAGCTGGACCTGCCGGACGTGTCCGATGCGGCCCTGATGGCGACGCTGCCGCAGTGGCTGACGCCTGCCTTCGCCGGCAAGACGCGGCTGGACGCGCTGGACGAGGCCAGCCTGGGCGAGGCGCTGAAGTCGCCGCTGCCGTGGGCGCAGCGGCAGCTGATCGATCGGCACGCGCCGGTGCGCATGGCGGTGCCGTCGGGCATGGAGCGGCCGATCCACTACGCGGTGGACGCCGATGGCGTGACCCCGCAGGGACCGGTGCTGGCGGTGAAGCTGCAGGAGCTGTTCGGGCTGGCCGACACCCCGCGCATCGCCGATGGCCGCGTGCCGCTCACCCTGCACCTGCTCTCGCCCGGCGGCCGCCCCCTGCAGGTCACCCAGGACCTGCGCAACTTCTGGGCCAACACCTACGCCGAGGTCAAAAAGGAGATGAAGGGCCGCTATCCCAGGCACCCGTGGCCGGACGATCCGTGGACGGCGACCGCCACGCACCGGGCCAAGCCGCGCGGGACGTAACGCGGCTGTCGCATTCATGGCTGCCGGCTGACCGCGTCATCGCGCCGCACTGCAACGGCGCGGGCAAGCCGCTACAGTCGTGATCCGGCCGTGGCAGGTGGCTAACACGCCCTACACGGCCCGCGCGCCACACTGGATCAGAACCGAGGCAAAGGAACCCCCATGAGCAGACTGACTGTGATTACCGACCGCGCCCTTGAGCGCGCCCTGGACCTGGCAAGCAGCGCGGGTGACGGCCTGAAGCATGCCGGTGGCAGCCTGCGTCACCTTGGCCCGCAGGCCACGGACTGGATCAAGACCGGTGCGGCGCTGGGCGCGGTGAAGACCGGCAGCAAGGTGGCCGCGAAGGTGGTCCGCCGCAATCCGGCCGTGACCATTGCCGCCGCCGCGGTGGGCGTGGGCCTGCTGGGCTACGCGCTGTACCGCAAGCAGCAGAAGAAGAAGCTCGCCAACGGCGGCGTGGTGGACGGCCAGGCGCAGCGCATCAGCGCCCGCAATCGCCGCACCAGCACCGTGGTCGATGAGCACAGCGATATCGGCAGCGACGCCTGATCTGCTGAGGCGTCACCGCAGGTGTATCGAAAGCCGCCGGCCTTGTCCGGCGGCTTTTTTTTGGTGGTTCTGCCGCCTGCGTGGCGCAGCATGCGTACCACGCAACGGTGGGTGTCTACCGCGATACGTATCGTCCGACATGGCGTGCAGCCACCCGTGGGGTGGCTCTACCGCGCGTCCAAACGGGGGTAGAGCCACGCCATGCGTGGCTGTTTCCTGCCATCCGACATCGCGCAGCCACCCATGGGGTGGCTCTACCCGGGGTGGGATGACGAGCATCCTATCGGGGTCGGTATCTCGGGCAGCCAGTCTTGCGCGGTGTTATCCGATCTGGCGCCACTGGCCCGGTTGCAGGTCGCCCAGCGCGTGCGGGCCCATGGAGGCGCGCACCAGGCGCAGCGTGGGCAGTCCCACGGCTGCGGTCATCCGTCGTACCTGGCGGTTGCGGCCTTCGCGCAGGGTGACAGCCAGCCAGCTGTCGGGCACGGTCTTGCGGAAGCGCACCGGTGGGTCACGCGCCCATAGCGCGGGTGCGGGGTCGAGGCGTTCGATCTTGGCAGGCAGGGTCGGGCCGTCGTTGAGCTGCACGCCATCACGCAGGGCCTGCAGCTGCGCCTCGCTGGCGGTGCCTTCCACCTGCACCCAGTAGGTCTTGTCGGCCTTGTGGCGCGGGTCGGTGAGGGTGTGCGCCAGGCCACCGTCATCGGTGAGCAGCAGCAGGCCTTCGCTGTCGTAGTCCAGCCGCCCGGCCGCATACACCGCTGGCGGCAGCCCGAAGCCGGCCAGCGTCGCGCGCGGCGGCTGGCTGCGGTCGGTGAACTGGCACAGCACGTTGAAGGGTTTGTTGAAGGCGATCAGCATGGCGGAAACAACAGCGGGGGACGGGCCATTGTCCCATCCCCCGCGGGTCTGTGATGCATGGCGCCGCAGCGGGCGCTGTGGGTCAGGGCTTCACGAAGCGCAGGGTCATGCGGTCGCTTTCGCCGATGGCCTGGTACTTCGCATCGTCGGCCTTGTCGTGCTGGTTGGTCGGCGGCAGGGTCCACACCCCGTTCGGGTGGTCCTTGGTGTCGCGCGGGTTGGCGTTGATCTCGCTGCTGTCGGCCAGCCTGAAGCCGGCGGCTTCAGCCATCGCGATCACCTGCTTCTGGCCCACGTACCCGCTCTTGTCGTCGGCCGGCACATCGGCCTTGGCGCGGTGTTCGACCACGCCCAGCACGCCACCGGGCTTGAGCACCTTGTAGAAGCCCTGGAACATGCCCTCGGCCTGGTTGGCGCTGCGCCAGTTGTGCACGTTGCGGAAGGTCAGCACCACGTCGGCCGAGTTGTCCGCACCGAACTGCGGCGCGGTCGGGTTGTAGGCCACCACCTGGGTCTTGCCGTACAGCGCGGCGTTGTCGGCGAACTTCTTCTGCAGGCTGTCGCGGCTGCGCTGCTGGTAGTCGCGGCCGCGGCCTTCGGGCACCGCCATCGGATCGACCACCGCGGCGACATAGGTGCCCTTGTCGCGCAGCAGCGGGCCCAGGATTTCCGAGTACCAGCCGCCGCCCGGGGTGATCTCGATGACGGTCTTGCCCGGTGCCACGCCGAAGAACGACAGCGTCTGCGCCGGATGCCGCCACGCATCGCGCTTGACGTTGGCCGGGTCGCGCCAGTCGCCCTGCACCGCCGTCTGCACCGCCGGGGTGATCGCGATCTGTGCATTGGGGCCGGCCGGCTTGGTCGCCAGGGCCGGGGCGGACAGCAGCAGCGTGGACAAGGTGAACAGGCAGGCAGTGGTCAGCGAACGGGTTTTCATCGGCGTCTTCCGGTGGCGGGATGCGGCGAGACTAACAGCCGCGATGCGCGAGGTGTTCACAAAACGTTAGTGCGATGCAGCACGGCGGAACACTGTTTTGTGGCAGCCGCCGCAGCGCTGTCATGGCCGCGGAACTATGCTGATGCATTGGATTTCCACAGGAGCACCTCTCCCATGACTGCATCGCGCGAACTCGGCCGCTCCGGCCTGACTGTGCAACCCATTGCCTTCGGTGGCAACGTCTTCGGCTGGAGCGCCGACGAGAAAACCTCGTTCGCGCTGCTGGATGCCTTCGTCGACGCCGGCTTCAACCTGGTGGACACCGCCGATGCGTATTCGGCCTGGGTGCCGGGCAACAGCGGCGGCGAATCGGAAACCATCCTGGGCCGCTGGTTCAAGCACAGCGGCAAGCGCGACAAGGTGGTGCTGGCCACCAAGGTGGCCAAGTGGGCCGAGCGCCCGGGCCTGTCGGCCGACAACATCGCGGCAGCGGTGGAAGATTCACTGCGCCGCCTGCAGACCGACGTGATCGATCTGTACCAGGCCCACGAAGACGACGAATCCACGCCGCTGGAAACCACCCTGGCCGCGTTCGGCCGCCTGATCGAACAGGGCAAGGTGCGCGCCATCGGTGCGTCCAACTACAGCGCCAGCCGCCTGCGCGATGCCCTTGCGGTGTCGGCGGACTACGCGCTGCCGCGGTATGAAACGCTGCAGCCGGAGTACAACCTGTACGACCGTGCCGGTTACGAGGCGGAACTGGAACCGCTGGTACGCGACCAGGGCATCGGCGTGATCAGCTACTACTCGCTGGCCAGCGGCTTCCTGAGCGGCAAGTACCGCAGCGCCGCCGATGCGGACAAGAGCAGCGCGCGCGGCAAGAGCGTGGTGGACAAGTACCTCAACCCGCGCGGCCTGCGCATCCTGACCGCGCTGGACGACATCGCCAGCGCGCACGGTGCCAGTGCGTCGCAGGTCGCTCTGGCCTGGCTGATCGCGCGGCCGGGTATTACCGCGCCGATCGTCAGCGCCACCAGCGTTGCGCAGTTGAAGGATGTGCTGGCGGCCGCGCAGGTGGCACTGTCGGCCGAGGATGTGGCGCAGCTGGATGCGGCCAGCGCCGAGCAGGGCTGAGCCCACTGGCCCACGTGTCGAACACGCAGCCGCCGCGAGGCGGCTGCGTTATTTCCGTCATTCCCGCATGCATGGGTGGGATGCAACACCCGACGTCGCACTCGGCCGACATAATGTCCGGATTCCATATTCCGCTTGCAGCGGGAAACAAACCCGGGTAATGTTCGCGCCCATCGCCGCAGCCTGCGGCGCCCTTTCCACCCAACCGAGCCCGTCATGCCCCTTCGTTTCTCCGCCATCGCCAACCGGCTGCACCGCGCGACCACCGCGCTGCGTCCGTGCGACGTTGCGGGCAAGGCCGACGCGCTGACCATCGACTGATCTTCCCGCACGGAGATCGGTCACCGATCTCCGAGGCACGCCAACGCCCTCGGATGCTGCATCCGGGGGCGTTTTCGTTTGCGTTGGCGTCGCCCACCTTTCGATCACATGACGTGATCTTCCATCGTCCACACCCGGGCAAGGAGTGCCTGACCACACGGACGTGTTGCCAAGAGGCGCGAAAGCGCTGTGCCCAGGTGTGGGGCACGGGCAGCGGGAGATGATGTCTTTTTTATTATCCGTGCCGGTTTACCCGGTACTGCCTGGCGGTGTCCAGCGATTATCTGGCGCCGCCACTCAATGGAATGAATGACCATGAACATAGAATCCACGTTCGAATTTCTGCACGCCGAAGGCACCACCCCCATCAAGGGGTGGGTACGCGGCGTGCCCGTGGACGAACTGGCCCAGGCGCAGCTGCGCAACATCGCCGCGGTGCCGTTCGTCGGCCCCTGGGTGGCGGTGATGCCGGACGTGCACGTAGGCAAAGGGGCCACCGTGGGCTCGGTGATCCCCACCCGCGGCGCGATCATTCCGGCTGCGGTCGGTGTGGACATCGGCTGCGGCATGGCGGCGGTACGCACCACGCTGCGCGCCGAGGACCTGCCCGACAACCTGGCCCGGCTGCGCAGCGACATCGAGCGCAGTGTGCCGGTCGGCAATGGCCGCGGCGGCGAACACCGGCAGCTGCCGGACAGCATCCACAGCCGGATCGTGCGTTCCGGGCTGGTCGAGCGGCTGGATGCCATCAAGCAGCGGCACCGGCGCGTGCGCACCGACAAGCTGGCCTGCCAGATCGGCACGCTCGGCGGCGGCAACCACTTCATCGAGATTTGCCTGGATGAGACCGGGGCGGTGTGGGTGATGCTGCACAGCGGCTCGCGCGGTACCGGCAACCTGATCGGCACCTACTTCATCGAGCAGGCGCGCGAGCAGCTGGCCCGGCGCGTGCTCGGCTTCCACCTGCCGGACAAGGACCTGGCCTTCTTCATGCAGGGCGAGCCGTTGTTCGATGACTATGTGCAGGCCGTGTCGTGGGCGCAGGACTACGCCCGCGAGAACCGCGAGGCGATGATGGCGCGGGTGCTGGCCGAGATGCGGCTGCGGCTGCCGAAGTTCCAGTTGGAGAAGCTGGCGGTGAACTGCCACCACAACTATGTGCAGACCGAGACCCACGGGGGCGAGGAACTGCTGGTGACCCGCAAGGGTGCGGTCAGCGCGCGCGCCGGCGAGCTGGGGATCATCCCGGGCAGCATGGGCACGCGCAGCTATATCGTGCGTGGCAAGGGCAATGCCGAGAGCTTCCACAGCTGCAGCCATGGAGCCGGACGCGTGATGAGCCGCAGCGCGGCGCGACAGCAGATCACCCTGGCCCAGCACCGCGAGGCCACCGCGCACGTGGAATGCCGCAAGGATGCGGCGGTGATCGATGAATCACCCGCGGCGTACAAGTCGATCGACGCGGTCATGGCCGCGCAGCGCGACCTGGTGGAGGTGGTGCACACGCTGCGCCAGGTGGTCTGCATCAAGGGTTGAGCAGGCAGAGCGCGGCGGCCATCGACGGGTCGCCGCGCGTCTGTCAGGCCGCGCTGTCTTCGGCCACCAGCGCGTGGTGCAGGCTCACGCCCGCGCGCACACCTTCGGCGCTGGCCAGGCTGATGTTGCCCACCAGCGTCGCGTCACCTGCCGCGTAGATGCCGGGCACGCTGGTCTGCTTGCCCGCATCGACCTGCACAAGCACGCCCACCGGGCTGTCCTCCAGCGCGCAGCCGAGCTGTTGGACCAGCGGCGTCGCCATCTGCTGGCGCGCGGTGACAAACAACGCACGCAGTTCCACCCGGCGGCCATCGGCAAGCAGCGCAGCGCTCAACGCGGGTGCCTCACCCTCCAGGCCCACCACCGCCTCATGCTCGATGCTCACGCCGCGACGCTGCAGGGTGGCCAGTTCCTCCGCGGTCAGCGCCATGCCATGCGCGAACAGGGTGATCTGGCCCCAGTCGGCAAGCAGGGCGGCCATGGTGACGGACTTCTCGTGCCCGCCGAGCAGGCCGATCGCGCCCCCACCGATCTCATAGCCATGGCAATACGGGCAATGCACCGCGCTGTGGCCCCAGCGCTCGGCCAGGCCAGGCAGGTCGGGCAGATCGTCGCGGATGCCGGTGGCCAGCAGCAGTTTGCGCGTGGCCCAGGTCTCGTTGCCCGCGGTAGCCACCACGAAGCCATCGACTGTGGCCTGGGCCGTGGTGACGGTGTCGCTGATCCAGCGCACGGTGGGGTAGTCCAGCAACTGCACCTTGGCGTTGCGCAGCAGCTCGGCGCCGGCGATGCCGTCCTGCCCAAGCACGCCGTGCGAATGCGCGGCAAAGCGGTTGCGCGGCAGGCCACTGTCGATCACCAGCACGTCGCGGCGCGCACGCGCCAGGATCAGGGCGGCGGACAGGCCGGCGAAACTGCCGCCGACCACGATCGCATCAAAGGTCATGGGGAACTCCTGCCGCATGGTGGGCCAGGTGGCGGGCGAAGGCCTCGCCGAGGGTGGCCAGGGTGGTGCCACGCAGGCGCTGCTCAAGCAGGGCCTGGGCCTGGCGGTAGCTGTCATCCAGCGCGTCGTTGACCACCTGCTGCACCGGGCAGCCGCGCCCGGTTTCGCGGGCGCCGGTATGCAGCAGTGCCGGCGCGCCGATCGCTACGTAGACGTCATGCAGGGTGATCTGCGCCGGTGCGCGGGCCAGCTGGCTTCCGCCGCCATGGCCGCGCACGCTGGTCACCAGCCCGCCCTTCTGCAGCGCCGCAAGCAGGCGGCGGATCACCACGGGATGGGTGGGCAGGCAGGTGGCCAGCTGTTCGGAGGTGCGCGGGCCGTCCTGTCCGACCAGGTGGGCCATCACGTGCAGGGCGTCGGAGAACTGGTTGCTCGACTTCATGTAACAACCATAGTTACAAATAGAAGCCGTGTCCAGCGGGGACTTCCATACGGTTTCCACCTCCTGTCACACGCTCTTCATGTTGTTAATTGAGACATAAATGTGATCGACATCTCACTTAAGAAGCAGCCGGCGTCAACCGATACCGCATCGCCCTCCCTCACTTTCGATTCCCATGAACAAGACGTCCGGCGCCCCCCAACGCGCCTTGAGCCTGCAGTTCAAACTGCTGGGCGCGCTGTCGCTCGGTTTGGCCATCGTGGTGCTGTGCGCCCTGGCCGGCCTCGGTTCGGCCTGGCTGAACCTGTCCACGGAGGTGCCGCCGGAGGTGGCCCGCAATACCCAGGCGGAGGCATTGCAGCGCGAGTTCCGGCTGCAGGTGCAGGAGTGGAAGAACGTGCTGATCCGCGGCAGCGATGCAGCACTGCGTGAGCGCCACCTGGCCGCCTTCGACCGCCAGGGCGCCAAGACCCGCACGCTGGGCAAGGACCTGGCAGCCAGCAGTGATGCCGGCACCGCACGCCTGGCCGCGCAGTTCCTGGCCCAGCACGCGGCGCTTGAAAAGGACTACCACGGCGCGCTCGACGCGTTTGCCGCCAGCGGCTACAGCCCGCTGGAGGGTGATGCGCTGGTGCGCGGCAAGGACCGCGCGCTGGGCACCACGCTGGACGCGCTGGGCAGCCGGACCGCCGAGGTTGCCGAGCAGGCCGTGCAGGCCCGTTCCGAACAGGCGCGGCGCACGCTGCTGGTGTGCGCGGCACTGACCGCCGTGGCCGCGGTGGTGCTGATGGGCCTGCTGGCGGTGTGGCTGCGGCGCGCGGTCATCGCGCCGGTGGTGGCGGTGGAAGCGGCCGCACGCGCGGTGGCGCGTGGCGAGCTTGACCACAGCGTGCAGGTCAACAGCCGCGACGAAATCGGTCGCCTCGGCCAGGCGATGGCGGCGGTGACGCGCACGCTCAAGGACGTGCTGGCTGCGCAGGCCACCATGGCCCAACGCCACGAGGCCGGCCAGATCAGCTACCGCATGGACGACAGCGCGTTCCCCGGCGGCTACGGCCAGATGGTCCGCGACAGCAACGCACTGGTGGCAGCGCACATCCAGGTCAAGATGCGCGCCATCGAGATCATGGGCCGCTACGCGGTCGGCGACCTGTCGCAGGACATGGAACGCCTGCCCGGCGAGAAGGCGGTGATCACCCAGGCGCTGGATACGGCCAAGGCCAACCTGGGTGCGATCAATGCGGAGATCAAGCGATTGGCGGCCGCCGCCGCCGTCGGCGATTTCAGCCAGCGGGGCGACGAGGCGCGCTACGAGCACGATTTCCGCGACATGGTAGGTGGACTCAACCAGCTGATGCAGACCACCGAGCGCGACCTGGACCAGGTCTCCACGGTGCTGCAGGCGATCGCACGCGGCGACCTGAGCGCGCGCATGCACGGGCAGTTCCATGGCGTGTTCGCGCGCATCCGCGACGACGTGGCCCTGACCAGCGGCCAGCTCACCGGCATCGTGGGCGACATCAAGCGCGCCGCGCAGTCGATCCAGACCGCCGCCGGCGAAATCGCCGCGGGCAACAGCGATCTGTCCCAGCGTACCGAACAGCAGGCCGCCAACCTGGAAGAAACCGCCGCCTCGATGGAGGAACTCACTTCCACCGTGCGCCAGAACGCAGAGCACGCCCGCCAGGCCAACCAGCTGGCCATCGGCGCGCACGCGGTGGCCTCGGAGGGCGGCGCGGTGGTGGGCCAGGTGGTGCAGACCATGGGCGCGATTGAGACCTCGTCGAAGAAGATCGCCGAGATCATTTCGGTGATCGACGGCATCGCGTTCCAGACCAACATCCTGGCGCTCAACGCGGCCGTGGAAGCCGCGCGTGCCGGCGAACAAGGCCGCGGTTTTGCGGTGGTGGCCAGCGAAGTGCGCACGCTGGCGCAGCGCTCGGCCGGCGCGGCCAAGGAAATCAAGACGCTGATCGATGCCTCGGTCGGCGATGTCGCCACCGGCGCGCGGCTGGTGCAGCAGGCCGGGCAGACCATGGGCGAGATCGTCACCGGCGTGCAGCGGGTGACCGACATCATGGCCGAGATCGCCGCGGCCTCGCAGGAGCAGTCGGCCGGCATCGAACAGGTCAACCAGACCGTGGTGCACATGGACGAAGCCACCCAGCAAAACGCGGCGCTGGTGGAAGAGGCGTCGGCAGCGGCACGCAGCATGGAAGAACAGGCGGTGGCATTGAACGACGCGGTGGACGTGTTCGTGCTGGATGCCGGGCGCGCGCCGGCGCCGGGGCTGTCGCGCGCGGCGTGATGCAACGTGGCGCCGGCCGTGGGCCGGCGTCAGCGCGCGGATCAGCGCACGTAGGGGTCGCCCACCATCGCCGCCGCCAGGTGGTCCAGGAACGAGCTGATCCGCGCCGACACTGCGGTGTTGCGGTAGTACACCGCGTGGATCGGCTGGCGCACCTCCACGGTGACGTCCGGCAGCAGCTGCACCAGGCGGCCGGCCTGGCGATCGCGGTGGGTCATGAAGTCGGACAGGCAGACGATGCCCACCCCTTCCAGGGCCAGCGCGCGCAGCGTTTCGCCGCTGGATACCGCCATCGCCGGGCGCACATGCAGCAGCGCGTCGGTGTCGCCGGGCAGCGGCCAGTGGTTGAGCGAGTCCGGCTCATTGAAGCCCAGCAGCGTGTGCGCGCGCAGGTCGGCCACGCTGGCCGGCGTGCCGTGCTCCTGCAGGTAGCCCGGGCTGGCCAGCACGCGCAGGCGGCTATGGGCCAGCGGCCGCGCGTGCAGGGTGGAATCGGCCAGCGGCCCGATCCGGATCGCCACGTCGGTGCGCCGTTCCAGCAGGTCGATGTAGCGCTCGCTGCTGTTGAGTTCCAGCACCACGTCCGGATACCGCGCGCGGTAGCCCGCCACCAGTGGCGCGATCGCGTGCAGCACGAACGGCATCGCCGCATCCACGCGCAATCGCCCCGCCGGCCGGTCGCGGCGTGCAGCGAGCTGTTCTTCGGCCGCCTCCACCGACGCCACGATCGCGCGCGCGTGGGCCAGGAACGCGTCGCCTTCTTCGGTGAGCTGCAGGCGCCGGGTGGTGCGGGTCAGCAGCGTGGTGCCCAGCTTCTCTTCCAGCCGGCCCAGCGCGCGGCTCACCCCGGAGGTGGTCTGGCCCAGGGTTTCGGCGGCGGCGGTGATCGAGCCGCTGTCGATCACGGCAATGAAGGCCTGCATTTCGTCGAGGGTCGTTTTCATGGCGGGCACGCGGCGGGCAGAGGCCCATTATTGACCATCAGGCAAGAGTGATTGGCGTGAAGGCCGCTTTTTCGGCAAGAGTGCGACGCGCAGACTGCGCAGCCTCACCTCCCACCGGTAACCGTCATGTCCCGTGGTATCCCCTTGGCCCTGCTGGCGCTCACCCTCGGTGCGTACGCCATCGGCACCACCGAATTCGTCATCGTCGGGTTGATCCCGACCATCGCCGCCGACCTGGGCGTGTCCCTGCCCTCGGCCGGCCTGCTGGTTTCGCTGTACGCCCTGGGCGTGGCGGTCGGCGCACCGGTGCTCACCGCGCTCACCGGCCGGGTGCCGCGCAAGACCCTGCTGGTGGCGCTGATGGTGCTGTTCACGCTGGGCAACGTGATTGCCTGGATGGCGCCCGGCTACGGCTCGCTGATCGTGGCCCGGGTGCTCACCGGCCTGGCGCACGGCGTGTTCTTCTCGATCGGCTCGATCATCGCCACCTCGGTGGTGCCCAAGGAAAAAGCCGCCAGCGCGATCGCGATCATGTTCACCGGGCTCACCGTGGCGCTGGTCACCGGCGTACCGCTGGGCACCTTCATCGGCCAGCACCTGGGCTGGCGTGCCACCTTCCTGGCGGTGGCCGCGCTCGGCGTGATCGCGCTGATCGGCAGCCTGCTGTTCGTGCCGCGCAACCTGCAGCGTAGCGAGCCGGCCACGTTCGGCCAGCAGCTGTCGGTGCTGGCCCAGCCGCGCCTGCTGCTGGTGTATGCGATCACCGCGCTCGGCTACGGCGGCACCTTCCTGTCGTTCACCTACCTGGCCTCGATCCTGCAGGACGTCACCGGTTTTTCGGCCAATGCGGTCAGCGGCGTGCTGCTGGTGTATGGCGTGTCGGTGGCGATCGGCAACCTGTGGGGCGGCCGCCTGGCCGATCGCCGCGGTCCGATCCCGGCGCTGAAGCTGATTTTCGCCCTGCTCGCGGCCGTGCTGTTCGTGCTCACCTTCACCGCCTACAACACCTGGCTGGTGCTGCTGACCGTGCTGGCCCTGGGTGCGGTGGCGTTCGGCAACGTGCCGGGGCTGCAGGTGTACGTGGTCAAGCAGGCGCAGCGCTTCGCCCCGCAGGCCACCGACGTGGCGTCGGGCCTGAACATCGCCGCGTTCAACGTCGGCATCGCGCTCGGCGCCTCGCTGGGCGGGCTGGTGGTGGACCACTTCGGTCTGATGCACACCCCGTGGCTGGGTGCGCTGGTGGTGATGGGCGCCTTCGGCCTGACCGCGTTGAGCGGTCGCCTGGATCGCCGCGATGGCGTGGCCGACCGCGCCGAAGGTATCGCCGTGAGCGCGCATTGAGCGATCCCGGCAGCGGACCAACGGTTCGCTTTGCCCAACAACGGTCGACCTACGATTTGTTTCACGCAACGGCAGCCGACCAACGGTCGGCTCTACGTCGCTTTACGGTGCACGGCGTAGCCTGCACCTCACCCCCATGAAGGAGTTTCCATGAGCATTCCCGCATTCGGCCTCGGCACCTTCCGCCTGAAGGGCCAGACCGTCATCGACTCGGTCCGCAACGCATTGGACGTGGGCTACCGCGCCGTCGACACCGCGCAGATCTACGACAACGAGACCGAGGTGGGCCAGGCCATCGCCGAGTCCGGCGTGGCCCGTGACGATCTGTTCCTGACCACCAAGGTGTGGATCGCCAACTTCACCCACGACGCCCTGCTGGACAGCCTGCGCGAGAGCCTGCGCAAGCTGCGCACCGACCATGTCGAGCTGACCCTGATCCACTGGCCCTCGCCCAAGGATGCGGTGCCGATGGCCGAGTACCTGGGCGCATTGGCCGAAGCGAAGTCGCTGGGCCTGACCCGCCATATTGGCATCTCCAACTTCACCATCGCCCAGACCCGCCAGGCCATCGAGATCCTGGGTGCCGATGCCATCGCCACCAACCAGATCGAAGTCCACCCCTACCTGCAGAACCGCGCGCTGATCGCGTTCCTGAAGGAACAGGGCATCCACGTCACCGCTTACATGAGCCTGGCCTACGGCGAAGTGCTTAAGGACCCGGTGATCCAGGCCATCGCCGAGCGCCACCAGGCCACCCCGGCCCAGGTCGCGCTGGCATGGGCGCTGCAGCAGGGCTTCGCGGTGATCCCCTCCTCCACCAAGCGCGAAAACCTCGCCAGCAATCTGCTCGCCGCCGACCTGCGCCTGAGCGATGAGGACATGGCGCAGATCGCCACGCTGGACCGCGGCCAGCGGCTGGCCAACCCGGACGGGATTGCGCCGGCCTGGGATTGACCGGTAGCGCCCGGCCGTTGGTCGGGCGTGGGGGCGTGCCGACCAACGGTCGGCACCTACCCCTGCAACCAGCCGCGCATAGCCGCGCTCACCTCGTCCGGTTTCTCCATCGGCGCCAGGTGCCCGCAATCGGGCAGCACCACCAGCGTTGAACCCGGCACCAGCGCATGCATTTCCTCGCTGATCGCCAGCGGGGTAATGCGGTCGTTGGCGCCGCACACGATCAACAGCGGATCGCGGTAGCCGGCCAGCACGTCGTGGCCATCGCCGCGCTCCAGCGCGCTCTGGCGCAGGAATACCTCGGCACCCAGCCGCGCGGTCATGTCGCGCACGCGCTGCACCAGCACGTAGTCATCCAGCCGCGAGGCGTCGATGTAGCTGCGCATCAGTTTGTCGCCAAAGCCATGGAAGGTGCCGGGCAGGCGCACGCTGGCACGCTGCGACTGGCGCTGGGCGGCACGCTCGGGCGAGTCGGCGTGGATCGAAGTGTCGATCAACGCGAGCCGCCGCACCCGCTCCGGCGCGGTGCGCAGGATCTGCTGGGCGACGAAGCCGCCAAGCGAGAAGCCGGCCAGCGCGAAACGTGCCGGTGCCTGCGCCAGCACGTCGTCGACCACGGCCTGCAGCGTCTCGCCCCGGGTCTGGTCGCCCACGGTGCAGTCCGCGATGTCGGACAGGTCGGCGACCTGCGCGCGCCAGAGTTCAGCGTCGTTGAGCAGGCCGGGGAGCAGCAGCAGGGGGAGGCGGTCGGTCATGGGCCTATTGTCACGCCCGCCGCGGAGGGAGGCCATGCCCGAAATGGGTCTATGCGTTCTACAACGCTCCGAGAGGGCGATAAGCCCTAGCGGTGTTTCAGAGTTTTCCTATGGACTACCACAGACAAAAGCTGAGAAAAGCTAAGGAAGAAGTGCGCCGGACCTGATCCAGCAGGTTTCATTGACGCGAGGCGCTTACGGGCATGGGGATGTTCTGCACGGGAGAGAGAAAGTAGCTCGTGAGATCGTTTTTCACGCGTGCGTCGCCATTGGCGCATGCACATCCGGCAAGATGCCGATGCAGAGAGTCAAAGACACTAATGCCTTGCGCGAAGTTGTGGAGGGAGCCGCAAGAAACAATCGCCGGAGGGATATTGAGGTGCCTGAGAGATGAGAAGCCCCAATCACAAGCGTCTGCTAAGCGCATTTGAAAGCCTGGAGAAAGGCTTTGCTAAAGACGCACTCGACCTGGGAAGCGAACTCTTGAAGTCCCAGAGCTTGGGAGATCAAGCAGAGGGGCATATGTGTTGCGGCACAGCCTATGAACAGGGGGGGGATGACCTCGCGATCGATCTCGACAAGGCGATCCATAGCTATCGGCTACTTACACTTATGGCGCCGAGCTCCATTGCCTATTGTTATCTTGCACGCGCATGCATGAAAACGGGCAGCGCTTCCGGACACGAGGAAGCCTTCCGTTATCTCACCGAGGCAGAGCGGCTTGATCCCACCGCTGTTGTCCACCTCGGTTTCGCCACTTACTACCGGGGAAAGAAACCCGCCGATCTGCCGTTGGCTCGCAGCCATTATTTGAAAGCTGCAATCGACGGCCGGTTCAAGGGAATGTTCGGATACTCCGAGCTCTCCAGAGAGATGGGGCAACGGTATCGTGCGTTCGTAGCGGATGCCATTCGGATTTCTACAGGCTGGCTCATTGCGTTGCTGATTGGCCAGCGCGCGATGGAGGACTTCTAGATTACAGTGCCCGCCACTCGTTCTCATGGCAAATCGCTGCCCAACAATACGTTGGCCTAAATTTCCGCATGCTACAACGGTGCTTCTTCAGCGAGAATCGCGCGTTGGTCGTGAGTGATATCCCGTCCCGCAGCCTTCCCCGACGACGCGGATGGCGCGGATGGCGCGGATGGCGCGGATGGCGCGGATGGCGCGGAAAGCATGAGCTGTTTATGCTTGGCAGCCTTGGTGCACAAGCGATTTTCGAACCGTCATTCGGCCCGGGCTGGGAGAAAGAACTGTGAAGTATTTGTTTCTATTGGGCCTGCCTGCCATGTTTGTGTCGTATCCCATGTACTTCATGGAGCTCAACGCGTTCAAACGCGTCCTGAAGATTGAGAATCCCGAGGCATGGGATCAGGCAAAGCGACGCTTCACGCTGAGTGAGCTTGAGGTTGCCTATCGCGTACTCAGCGCATCTAAAGACGGTTTTTTTCAAGGCAATGCCCTTAGTCCGGCCGTGATGAAGGCTAGACGCATTGCGGTTCGATGGTTGTACATCAGTATGGGTCTCTTTATGGTCGTGCTTTTCATGGGGTTGGCAGCATCTCTTATCGAGGGCAAGCAGTAGATCGGCCACGGCGCTCGGATCGCTAACGTGGCATGCATGCTCACCCTATCTCGGCAGAAGGCTCCTACAAGGACCTGGATGGGATGAGCTTTCAGACATGGGGCAGAACGATGCACAGGATCGAGCGTCTGCAGTTGCGAGGTTCCACCGGCATTTTCACCGTCACTCTGTGGCTGTGGCTTTGCCTGCTTTGGCCCGGCGCGGCCGCTGCCGCGAAAGAAGACTGGGTGCGCGTCAGTGATGCCGCCTTGAAGGCACACGGCTGGCGGCCCGCCGACCATGCGCGATACGCGGCGACGCGGCTGGATGCCAATGGCGACGGGGTGATGGACGACGCCTTCCTGGTGGAGAGCCGGGACAGGCGACGCTCGGCGGTCAAGATCTGCCTGGGCACCTCGCCAGGCGCCGCACCGGCCCGTTGCTACATCGCCGCTGCCGAGGAGGGCGATGCGTCGGCGATGGGCGTGGACACGCGTGCGCCCGGCTGCCACGCGTACACCCGCAATGAACATGACACCGTCACCGGCAGCAACATCTGCACGCGTAACGCGTCGGTGGAGTACTTCCGGATGGCCAGTGCGGGATCGCTGCTGGTCTTTGACCGCAGGACCGATGGTTTCCAGCGGTTCTGGTACTCGGACTGAAGCGGTGTCGCGTCGGCGTGCGCGCTCCATGGAAATGCCAGGCCGGTCATGCAGCAAGGTGGCTGAGCAGTTCCAGTTTCAGTAGGGCCGCCGGGGGCGTGAACGGGGCGCGGGTCACACCGGTGCCTCCGGCACCTGCACCTCCTGCACCGGCAAGGTCACCACCATCACCGTGGAGTCGTCCGGGTCCAGCTTCGTCTTGAAGCCCAGGCTCTGGCACATCGCCAGCATGGTGCTGTTCTCGCGCAGCACCTGGCCTTCGACGATGTTCAGGCCCAGCCACTTGGCGTACTCGATCATGATGGCCATCAGCCGCCAGCCGATGCCGTGACCCTTGAGGTCCGAGCGGATCAGGATGCCGTACTCACCGCGGTCGTAGTCGGCGTCGGCGTGCAGGCGCACCGCGCCGAGCATGTCGCCGCTGCGCGGGTCGATGGCCACCAGCGCGATCGAACGGGCGTAGTCGAGCTGGGTCAGTCGCGCAATGAATTCGTGGCTGAAGTGCTTCACCGACTGGAAGAAGCGCAGGCGCAGGTCGTCGTCGGTGACGCGGGCGAAGAAAGCGCGGAACAGCGCGTCGTCTTCCGGCCGCACCGGGCGCACGAAAGCCGGCGCGCCGTCGGACAGGGTGATGGTGCGCTCCCATTCCTTGGGATACGGGAACACCGCAAAGCGCGGATGGCCGCGGCCCTTGTGCAGTTTGCGCGAGGGCGCGATGGCCACGCGTGCATCGAGCGCGATCACCCCGTCACGGTCGGCAAGCAGCGGGTTGATGTCCAGGCTGCGGATCTCGGGAATGTCGGCGGCCAACTGCGCCAGCTTGACCAGGATCAGCGCCACCGCGCGCTCGTCGGCCGCCGGCACGTCGCGGTAGGCCTTGAGGATGCGCGAGACGCGGGTGCGGCCGATCAGCTCGTGCGACAGGCGCAGGTCCAGCGGCGGCAGTGCAAGCGCCTTGTCGTCGATCACTTCGACAGCAGTACCGCCGCGGCCGAACACGATCACCGGGCCGAAGGTCGGGTCGTCGGCGATGCCGGCGATCAGCTCGCGCGCCTTGGGGCGCATGATGGTGGGCTGCACCAGCACGCCATCGATGCGGGCGTCCGGGCGCTTCTCATGCGCGCGCGCGATGATCGAGGTGGCCGCCGCATGCACCGCCTGCAGCGAGCCGAGGTTGAGGCGCACGCCGTCCACGTCGGACTTGTGCGGGATGTCGGCGGAAAACACCTTCACCGCCACGGTGGCGCCCTGCTCCAGCAGCGGCTGGGCCAGTTCCATGGCCTCGCGCGCGTCGCGTGCCTGCATCACCGGCGCCGAGGGAATGCCATAGGCGGTGAGCAGCTGGTGGGTGGCGATCGGGTCGAGCCACTGCTGGCCGGCCGCCAGCGCAGCGTCGATTAGTGCGCGCGCCGTAGTGGTATCGACGACGAAATCTTCGGGCAGGCTGGGCGGGGTTTCCATCAGCGCGGCCTGCGCGTCGCGGTAACGCACCAGGTGCTGGAAGCCGCGCACGGCCTCGGCTTCGGTGGGATAGGTGGGCACGCGCGCGGCGTTGAGCGTGGCGGTGGCGCGGTCGTCGTTGCCGAGCCAGACCGCGAACACGGGTTTGTCGCGGTGGTGGCGCGGGCGCAGGCCGAGGGTGCGGGTGAGTGCCTGGGCGGCGTCGGCCGAGGAGGTGAACGCGGTGGGCACGTTGACCACCAGCACCGCATCGTTTTCGCTGTCGGACATCAACGCGTCGATGGCGGCGGCATAGCGTTCGCCATCGGCGTCGACCACGATGTCGACCGGGTTGCTGCGCGACCAGCCCTGCGGCAGCACGCTGTCCAGCTGCGCCACGGTGGCCGGCGACAGTTCGGCCAGGCTGCCGCGCAGGGCCAGCAGCTGGTCCACGGCCAGGCGCCCTACCCCGCCGCCGTTGCTGAGGATGGCCAGTCGGCGGCCGGGGAAGGTACCGAGGCGGCCGAGGGTTTCGGCGGCGGTGAACAGTTCGTCCAGTGCCCCCACGCGCAGCAGGCCGGCGCGGTTGAAGGCGGCACCGTACACGGCGTCGGCGCTGGCCAGCGCCTGCACGTGGGTGTCGGCATCGGGGTTGATGCGGATGTGGCGGCCGGACTTGACCACCACCACCGGCTTGGCGCGCGCGGCGGCACGCGCGGCCGACATGAACTTGCGGGCGTCGCCGATGTGTTCGACGTAGAGCAGGATGGCGCGGGTGCGGTAGTCGGTGGCGAAGTAGTCGAGCAGGTCGCCGAAGTCGACGTCGAGGGTGTCGCCGAGCGAGACGACCGCGGAGAAGCCGACCGAGCGCGCGACGCCCCATTCGACCAGGGCGGCGGCGATGGCGCTGGATTCGGAGATCAGTGCCAGGTCACCGGCCTGCGGGAAGTGCGCGGCAATGCTGGCATTCAAGCGCGCGTGCGGGGCGATGACGCCCAGGCAGTGCGGGCCGAGGATGCGCAGGCCTTTGGCGCGGGCGGCGGTTTCCACCTGCTCGGCAAGCGAGCCGGGGCCCTGGCCGAGGTTGGCGGTGAGGATGATGGCGGCGGCCACGCCGCGTTCGGCAGCGGTGGCCACGACCTGGGGGACGATGCTGGCCGGCGCGGTGATGACGACCAGTTCGGGGACCCAGTCGAGGTCCTTGAGGCGTTTGACGGTGCGGATGCCGTCGATGTCGCTGTAGCGGGGGTTGATCCAGGCCACCTTACCGGGGAAGCCGGTGCTGCGCAGGTTGCGCATGACGGCGCGGCCGGCGGAGCGTTCGCGCGGGCTGCCGCCGATGACGGCAACCGATTGCGGGCGGAAGACGGATTGCAGGTGGTAGGTGCTCATGGGGCCGATCAGTCACCGGTACATGGGATGACACGGTACACGGGTGCGGTGGTGGGTGGGATGATCTGGCGCAGACGCGGAATCAGAAGCCAAAGCAGATCAACGGCGCGTCACCGGCTGTTCCTTGTCCCGTGTTGGCTGGCGCCGCCATGCCATGCCGGGACACGTCGTGAACCCGTCCCTGGGGCTCGTGTACGGCATCCATGCCGTACAACGGTTCCGATTGGGCCTGCCGCCTCGCACCTGGACGGGTTGGCTTCATCGGACACGAGAGCCTTTGCCCGGTCCGGACTCGTACACGGAAACCCTCCCCGGTAGAGCCACGCCATGCGTGGCTGTCTCTCACCGTGTCCGGCTACAGCAACGTGCCGCGCAGGATCATCGCGGCGATGCTGAAGTAGATGACCAGGCCGGTGACGTCCACGAGAGTGGCGACGAACGGGGCCGAGGCGCTGGCGGGGTCGAAGCCGAGGCGTTTGAGGATGAAGGGCAGCATCGAGCCGGACAGCGAGCCGAAGGTGACGATGCCCACCAGCGCCGCGCCGATGGTGAGGGCGAGCAGCTGCCAGTGCTGGCCGTAATCGTGCAGGCCGAGCAGCTGCCAGGAGACGATGCGGATCATCGCCAGCACGCCCAGGATGGCACCGAGGGTAAGGCCGGTGGGGATTTCGCGCAGGGCCACTTTCCACCAGTCGCGCAGGCGCAGTTCGCGCAGGGCCAGGCTGCGGATCAGCAGGGAGGTGGCCTGGGAGCCGGAGTTGCCGCCCGAGCTCATGATCAGCGGGATGAACAGGGTGAGCACGACGGCGCGGGCCAGCTCGTCTTCGTAATGCTGCATGGCGCTGGCGGTGAGCATTTCGCCCAGGAACAACACGCTGAGCCAGCCGGCGCGCTTGCGGATCATGCCGAAGAAGCCGATCTGCATGTACGGCTTTTCCAGCGCCTCCATGCCGCCGAACTTGTGCGCGTCTTCGGTGGATTCCTCGATGAGGGCATCCAGGATGTCGTCCACGGTGACAATGCCGAGCACGCGCTGGGCCGGGTCCACCACGGGGATGGCGAGCAGGTCGTGGCGGCGGATCAGCTGGGCCACTTCTTCCTGGTCGAGCATGGCATCGACGGTGACCGGCGGGTTGGTCTGGGCCACGTCGAGGATGGGCTCGTCGGGCAGGCCGGTGATCAGGCGGCGCATGGTCACCACCTGCACCAGGGTATGGGTGTGCGGGTCGAGCACGTAGATGGCGTAGACGGTTTCGCGGGTGCGCTCGACTTCGCGGATGTGCTGCAGGGTGCGGCCGACGGTCCAGTTGGCCGGCACGCTGACGAACTCGGTGGTCATCAGCGCACCGGCGGTGTGCGCGGGGTAGCTGAGCAGCTGCTGGATGGACCGGCGGGCGTCGGCGCTGAGCAGCGGGATCAGGCGCGCGCGTTCGTCCTCGTCCAGCTCATGGACGATGTCGGTGGCACGGTCGTCGGCCATCAGGCCCAGCAGCGCGGCGGCACGGGCCACCGGCAGCAGCGCCACCAGGTCGCCACTGCGGTTGAGCTCGGGCTGTTCGAGCATCTTCACCGCGCGCGGCAACGGCAGGGCCGCCAGGGTGTCGGCGGCGCGCGACAGCTCCAGGGTATTGAGGAATTCCACCGCATCGGCGGTGTTGAAGCTGGCCAGGGGTGCGCTCAGGGCGGCGGCCTCGGCCACCGGGCGCAGCAGGTCTTTCTGGTTCATCGGGTTCGCCTGTGGGGATCGCCATGCGCGACGCCAGCGGTGGCGAACCGTCCCTCGTCAGGCGGCGGCCATCACTGGCGTCGAGCAAGGTCGACTTCTACTGTCGCTGGACATCGGTTCGGGGACTCCGCAAGGGTGTACTGCCGGACGTGCCGGCAGCGGCGGGCAGTCTGGACCCGGGCGCCGGGCGGGTCAACCCGGGCGCCGCTGCCGTGTTGGGCTGCGATTGACGTTGGGCCAACGTGCGCGTCGCATAATGGGCAGCGGCCGTGGGCCGTGATGTCCTTTCCCTCGATGTTGTCCGGCGACGATCCCATGAGCAGGTCCTTCCATGCATAGCGGCGCGCTTGAGCTGGCCCTGGTGCTGCTGCTGGCGGCGGTGATCGCCGTGCCGGTGTTCAAGAAGCTGGGCTTCGGCGCGGTGCTGGGTTACCTGGCCGCGGGCGTGGTGCTGGGCCCGGACGGCCTGGGCTTCGTGCAGGACGCCGACCGCATCCTGGGCGCGGCCGAAATCGGCGTGGTGATGCTGCTGTTCGTGATCGGGCTGGAGCTGTCCCCGGCCCGCCTGAAGGTGATGCGGCGCTCGGTGTTCGGCGCCGGCGCGCTGCAGGTGGCGCTGAGCGCACTGGTGTTGGGCAGCCTGCTGCTGCTCGACCACTTCCAGTGGAAGAGCGCGCTGATCGTGGGCATCGCGCTGGCGCTGTCGTCCACCGCGGTGGGCCTGCAGCTGCTGTCCGAGCACAAGGCGATCAACAGCGATTACGGCCGGCTGGGGTTTGCCATCCTGCTGTTCCAGGACCTGATCGCCATTCCCCTGCTGGCGGCGATTCCGCTGCTGGGCGGGGCCAAGAACGACACCCTGCAATGGAGCGACGTGGCCGTGGCGCTGGGCGCGCTGGCGGTGGTGATCCTGTGCGGGCGGCCGGTGCTGCGCCGGCTGTTCAACATCATCGCGCGCACGCGCAGCCCGGAAGTGTTCACCGCGATGGCGCTGCTGGTGGTGCTGGGCACGGCGTGGTTCATGCAGGAGGCCGGGCTGAGCCCCAGCCTGGGCGCGTTCCTGGCCGGCGTGCTGCTGTCCGATTCGGAATTCCGCCACGAGCTGGAATCGCAGATCGAGCCGTTCAAGGGGCTGCTGCTGGGGCTGTTCTTCATCGCGGTGGGCATGGGCATCGACCTGGACCGCATCGTCGCCGAGCCGGCGATGATCGCCGCGGGCGTGGCGATCCTGCTGGTGGTGAAGTTCGGCCTGCTGTTCGGCATCGGCAAGCTGGCCAAGCTGCGCACCCGGCATGCGGTGATGCTGGGCAGCGTGCTGTGGCTGGGCGGCGAGTTCGCCTTCGTGGTGTTCAACGAAGCGCAGCGCGCGCACCTGCTGGGCAGCGCCAACCACGACCGGCTGGTGGCGATCGTGGGCCTGTCGATGGCGATCACCCCGCTGCTGATGATCGCGCTGCTGCGCCTGCTGGGCCGCGAGGACGCGCCCAAGGGCAACGCGCCGCCGGCCGATACCGTCGACACCGGCGGCACCCAGCCGCAGGTGATGATCGCCGGCATGGGCCGCTTCGGGCAGGTGGTGGCGCGCCTGCTGACCGCACAGAAGATTCCGTTCGTGGCGCTGGAGTCGAACCCGGACACGGTGTCGGACCTGCGCCGGTTCGGCAACAAGCTGTACTACGGCGACCCGACCCGGCCGGAGATGCTGCGCGCCGCCGGTGGCGAGCACATCCGCGTGTACGTGGTGACGCTGGACGACCCGGACGCCAACATGCGCGCCACGCGGCTGATCCGGCGCATGTACCCCGACGCGGTGGTGCTGGTGCGGGCGCGCAACCGCCAGCATGCGTGGCGCTTGATGGACATGTCCGCCGAGCCGTTCCGTGAAGTGTTCGGCACCAGCCTGGAGCTGAGCGAGCGCATGCTGATCGCGCTGGGCTTCCCGGCCGATACCGCGCACAGCCACGTGCAGCGCTTCCGCGAACACGACGAGAAACTGCTGCGCGACCAGTACCTGGTGTACGACGACGAAGCCGCGGTGATCCAGACCTCGCGCGATGCGCGGGCCGATCTGATGCATCTGTTCGAGGCCGATGCCGAGCGCGACGCAAAGACGGACGCATCCGACCGGCACGGTTGACGCCACACCCGTAGTGCCGGGCTCTGCCCGGCAACCGCATGCAGCGGCTGAAAACCCCACCGCCATTTGCGGAACGTACCGAGGCGCTGGCGGGCGGGTCACCGCTGTCTGGGCAGAACCGGTTGGGCCACGCTACATGGAAACTGCAGCCACGAGGCCACTGTCCATGCCCCAGAAAGAACTTACCCCGGCCGCGTGCCAATGGCAGAGACGGTACCGGGGTTTGCCGGGCAAGGTTAGCGCCGCGACGCCACTGCATCAAGCGCCTCACCCGAGATTGTCTGAATGAAGACGGCGAACGCTGAAAGACTCGCTGAATGGAATTCCGACGAGCGCATGCGTCGCTATCTGACCTGGGCCGGTCAATGCAGCGACCGTGCGGCCTCCCTCTACGCGATCAACCTGCAGCTTTCCGAGAGTCTGTACGTGCCTCTGCAGACCCTTGAGGTCCTGCTGCGCAATCGTATTCACCACGTGCTGGCCGCTGCGCACGGGCCGCACTGGTTCGAGGCTGGCGCGAGGGTGCTGGGCATTGCGCGACAGCACGAACAACTAAGAGCCGCGACCGGGGATCTGCGGCGTCAAGGAAGGGCGATCACCCCGGGCGGCATCATCTCGCACCTGACTTTTGGATTCTGGACGATGATGTTCAACAAGGAACACGAGGTGCTATGGCAGCAGACACTGCACCGGATTTCGGCAGACCCGGCCGGGCGTGGGCTTCGACGCAAGCAATTTTCCACGCCGCTGGTGCGGATCCGACACCTTCGCAACCGCATCGCACACCATGAACCGATCCTGCACTGGCCCTTGCAGCAGCATCATGCGGACATGATGCAACTGATGGAATGGATCGCACCCGAGGGCGCAAGGTGGTGCCGCACGCACGACCGCTTTCCATCGCTTGTGGCCCGATGGTCACATCAGTTGCCGCGCAGCACCGCGTAGGGGTTGTCGACAGATCAGCCGTTATCGCGCAGGAACCGCGCCATCGAGGACACGCCGGGGACGCGCGGTGCGAACTCGCCGGCCACGTCGATGAAGCCGCGCATGACCGCGATCTCGCGCGGGTTGCGGTTGAGTGCATCGCGCACGTCCGGGTCGGCACCGGCGCGCATCAGGCGCTGCACCAGCAACGGCAGGCCGTGCAGGGCCGCCAGGTGCAGCGGACCGAACCCGCGTGGATCGCGTACGTCCAGCGACACGTCCTCGTCGAGCAGGCGTTCCACCGCCGCCAGCACCACCTGTTCGTCGCAGGCGGTACCCGGTTCGGCACGCGCGCCCAGCAGCAGCAGCAGCGGCGTCACCGAGCCCGCGGCGGCCTGGTCCGGTTCGGCGCCGGCCAGCAGCAGGGTGTCGAGCAGGGCAAGCAGGCGCGAGCGGTCGCGGGCGCTGAACCCGTACAGCGCCGCGCAATGCAGCGGGCCCAGCTGCTGCGCGTCGCCGGCATGCACGTTGGCGCCGGCGGTGAGCAGGCGCGCAACGATGTCGGGCAGGCCCAGCGCAGAGGCCAGCATCAGCACGGTGACACCGCCCGGCAGGCGGTATTCCAGTTCGGCGCCGGCGTCGAGCAGCGCCGACACGATGTCGATCTGGCGCATGCTGACCGCCGCCGACAACGGCGTGGCGCCGCTGGCCGCCGCGTGCTGCGGGTTGGCACCGCGCGCCAGCAGCAGGTCGACCACGGCCAGGTGACCGCCGCCGGCGGCGCGCAGCAGGGCGGTGCAGCCCTGCGCGTCCACCACGTCCACGGCAAACCCCAGGTCGATCAGGCGACGCACTGCATCGGCGTCGCCGGACATGGCGGCCGCCGGCAGGTCGGCGTCACGCAGGACGCGGCGCGGCAACGGCCACACCCGCCAGTCCAGCCAATCGGCGAGGTCGCGGCGACCGATCGACAGCGCCACGCCCAGCGGCGTCTGGCCGTCGGCCGCGCGTGCTTCCGGCGAAGCGCCTTGCTGCACCAGCAGTTTCAGCGAGCCTTCGCGGGCCAGCGCCGTGGCCAGGTGCAGGGCGGTCATGCCGTGACTGTCGCGGGCCTCACGGTCCACGCCCAGTACCAGCAGCGCGTGCTGCAGCCGCAACCAGCCCAGCCGCACGGCCAGTGACAGCGGCGGATCGCCCGCCGGTGACGGGGCAAACGGATCGGCGCCGCGCTCCAGCAGTTCCAGGGCCAGCTGTTCCAGGCCGCGCGAGGCGTGGTCATGCTGGGCGCAGGCACTGAGCAGGCGGGCCAGGCCCCCGCGACCGGCCGGCGAGACGCCGCGGCGCAGCAGCACCTGCAGTGCCGGCACGGCATCGTTGCCGCGTGCCAGCAGGGCGAACATCGGGGTGTCGCCGCAGGCGTCGAGCACTTCCGGCGCGGCACCATGGGCCAGCAGCCAGTCGACCGCCTGCGGATCCAGCGCCAGTTCGGCGTCGTGCAGCAGGCCGCCCAGTTCCTGCGGATCGCACAGCCGCGCCAGCGCGGCCATGCCGTCGAAATTGCCGAACCCCAGCGCGTCGCGCAGCAGGTCCAGCGGCGGCCGGTCCGGCAGCGTCGGGGTGGACGGGTCCGCGTCTGCATCGGCGGTGCCCAGGCC
>NZ_QAIW01000153.1:40575-42711 GCF_003061285.1 Stenotrophomonas sp. HMWF003
ATGGTCCAGCGGCCGGCGCTGGCGGCGATGTCGACGGCGCGGCGGCCCTGCGGATCGGGCACGTCGGCGGCGATGCCCAGTTCCAGCAGGCGGCGCACCAGTAGCGGCGACACGCTGTCGGCCATGCAGGCCAGCAGTACCGCGTTGCGCCCTTCCAGGTCGACCGCGTTGAGGTCGGGCTTGTGCGGCAGCAGGTGTTCGATCACGGCGGCACGGCCACCGCGGGCGGCTTCCAGCCAGGGCGTGCGTGACAGGGCGTCGCGCGATTCCAGATTGGCACCGGCGGCCAGCAGGACGTCGATGATGTCGACATGGCCGGCCAGGGCGGCTTCGTGCAGGGCGCTGCGGCGCTGGCGGTCGCGCGCGTCGGCGCGGGCCTTGTGCTTGAGCAGCAGCTGCACGCCGGCCGGATCGTCTTCTTCGGTACCGGCGGCGGCCAGCAGGACCGGGGTGCCATCGGCCGGCTCGGTCTTGGCCCCGCGTTCGAGCAGGAACCGCGCCAGGCGCCAGTTGCCGACCTGGCAGGCCACGGCCAGCGGCGACCAGCTGTCGTTGTTGAGCGCATCCACTTCGGCGGCGGCATCGCGCAGCAGTGCGGCCACGCCCGGGTCGGAACTGCGGGCAGCATGATGCAACGGGGTGTTGCCGTCGCTGTCGACGGCGCGCGAGTCGGCGCCGTTGGCCAGCAGGGTCATGACGGCTTCGGGACGGCCGTGCCAGCTGTCGCGGGTGGCGGCCAGCAACGGGGTCATGCCCCGGTAGGGGGCATTGATGTCGACGCCGCGCGCGATCAGTTCGCGCAGCAGGCGCAGGTCGGGCAGCACGGCAGCGAGCACCGGCAGGTTGCGCTGGTCGCGCCAGGCCGGATCGGGCAGGCCGTGCGGGTCGGCACCGGCGGCGAGCAGCTGCAGGGCGCGGTCGACGCGGCCGCTGCGCGCGGCATCGTACAGGGCCGGCAGGTGTTCGTGCGTGCCCAGCGGCTCCAGCGGCTGGGGTTCGGCGGCGTGCGCGGCGAAGGCGCTGGCCGCGTCGTTGTCGAGGTCGGCCGGGCCACGCGCGGCCAGGGGGGCGGCGGGGGTGATGGCCTGCAGCAGCAGGTGCGCCAGCGGTGAGAGGACGACGATGGCGAGGGTGAGCGGCCAGCGCAGCGCATCGGAGACCAAGCCCGGCCAGGCGGGCAGCACCACCAGGGCGCAGACCACGACGACGAGGGCGGCGACGGCCAGGCCACGCCAGGCGCTCAGGTCACGGCCGGACAGGGCCTGCCAGTGGTCGGTGAGGCTGCCATCGGTGCGTTCGATTTCATTCCACAGCGGCCAGGTGCGCCAGACGCCGAGGAGGGCGGCGCTGACGGCGACGCTAAGGCCGAGGACGGCGGCGAGGCTGCCACTGTCATGCAGGGCGCCGAGCGGCCAGGCGACCAGTGCGGCCAGCAGGACGGGCCCGGCGACCCAGGGGGCCAGCAGTGCGGGCAGTTCCTGGCGCAGGAGCTGGGCCGGCGGGTGCACGGGGCGGGTGCGGCGCCACCAGGAGACGCCGAGGGCGAACGCGGGCTGTGCGAGGGCGACACCGAGCGCTGCCGGTACGCCGCCGAGTGCGGCGACGAGGGCCAGGAGGACGCCGGCGGCCAGCGCGATGGCGGTGGCGCGGCTGCGCAGGGCGTCAGTCATCGCGGCGCGGTACGCGCACGGGGGCGACCAGCGGCGGAGGCATCTGCAGGTGGAAGCCGCGTTCGGCGAGGTTGGCGCGCACTTGCGCGGCGTCGGCCAGGGCGAGGCGACGGTCGGGGGTCAGGGCGACTTCAAGGACGAATGCGAACGGCGCCAGGCTGGCCTTCAACGCGTCGGGTACGGCGTTGAAGTCATCACGGACGGCGAGGTAGACGTAAGTGTCCTGCTTGCGTTGGCTTTTGTAGACGTAGGCTTGCATTGCCCGCGGGGCTTGGCCCTGGCAGTAGATACGATGATTGTGGAGTAAAGCAGGCAAGGGGGAAAGCCGGGAGCAGACTTAACTGACGGTTTGACGGCGCGCGGCAGATTCAGGTTCATCAATGTCGCGGGGTTGTTCAGGTGGGTTTGGCCGGTTTTTTTTGAAGCCAGAGCCAAAGCTGGATCAAAAGCGGCACCGCTTTTCGTG
>NZ_QAIW01000154.1:0-7091 GCF_003061285.1 Stenotrophomonas sp. HMWF003
GCCCGGACGTGCTGCTGGCGCGGCTGATGGACATCCTCAATACCTCACGCCACCAGGTACCGGCGCTGCTGCAGCCCTACATCCCCGAAGACCTCACCGCGCTGCGCGCGGCGCTGAACGACTGGGCGGCCGAACACCAGCGCCAGCTGGGCGTGGCCGGCACGTCGGTGGTGCAGGTGAGTGTCCGCGTGCTGATCGGCATGGTGCTGGGTGCGATGATCGCGCTGTACGACGAACTGCCGCTGCCGAAGATGGGCCCGCTGGCGCAGGAACTGATCGGCCGCACCTCGCGGCTGGCCACGGCGTTCCGCCAAGTGGTGTTCGCACAGGTGAAGATTTCCCTGCTCAACACGCTGTTCACCGCGATCTTCCTGCTGGGCGTGCTGCCGCTGTTCGGGGTGCACGTGCCGCTGTCCAAGACGCTGGTGCTGATCACCTTCCTGGCCGGCCTGTTGCCGGTGGTAGGCAACATCATCTCCAACACCATCATCACCATCGTGGCGCTGTCGGTATCGTTCTACGTGGCGATGGCCGCGCTGCTGTACCTGGTGGTGATCCACAAGCTGGAGTACTTCCTCAACGCACGCATCGTCGGCGGCGAGATCCAGGCGCGGGCCTGGGAGCTGCTGTTGGCGATGCTGGTGATGGAAGCAGCGTTCGGTCTGCCCGGGTTGGTGGCCGCGCCGGTGTTCTATGCCTACATCAAGCGCGAACTGCTGGACCAGCGCTGGATCTGAGGACGCCCGCCCGCACCGTGGGCGGCGCTAGCGCCGGGTGAGCTTGCTGCGGCGGTAGTCGGTGCGGTTGGCCTGGAAGCGGGCGATGCTCTGGCCCAGTTCATCCAGTGCCCCGGCCGGCAACCACAGCTGCTGGGTGCCGCGGGTCATCGCCGTGTACGCCGCACGCACCGGGTTGTGCGCGTAGCCACGGCCGAAGCCGGTGCGGAAGCAGCACATCGACATCGCCACCACCGCGAACTCGGTGTTCTTGGCATGCTCCACCAGCAGCAGCTGCAGCGTGGCGTCGTGGAACTCGACCAGGCGCTGGCCCAGTTCGATGAAGCGGTCGCGGTTGTAGCCGCGCATGAACATGCGCGGGATCTGCGGCATGTCCTGCTCGCTGCATTCGGCCAGCAGCGCTTCCCAGCGCTGGCTGCTGCCGCCATGCGAGGTCATTTCGCGGTAGGCCTCTTCGCCGCGATTCACCTCGCGGCCCACGCTGGTCAGCGTGTCGGGGTGGATGCCGAACGGGATGCCGGCGGCGGCCAGGCGCTGCGCTTCTTCCAGCAGCCGCCACGGGTTGCCGTAGACCCGCGCACCGCTGCCGGGAATCTCGTCCCAGCTGTTGTAGGTCCGGGTCAGCGTGGGCTGGTCGGCCGAGCCTTCGAACGGGCCGTCGAAAAAGCCGGTGGCGTCCAGTGCCACGGTTTCGTTGACCAGCTGCTCCACCAGCCGCCCCTGGCGCACGGACTGGGCGATTTCCAGCTTCATGCCGGTGGCAAAGCGTGGTGCGCGCCCCACCAGGCGCTGGTTCGGATCGCCCAGGCTGATCACCGACCCTTCGTAGCCGGACAACAGGCCTTTCCAGGCCGGGCTCATGTCGTGGCCTTCATCGATCAGCAGCGTGCCCCACAGGGTGGGAATGCGCGCGCCGTGCAGGGCCAGCCACTTGCCGATATGGTCGACGTTGAGGCTGAGCAGGGGGGTCTTCTGCACGGCCGGGTCGAACATGCAGCGCCACACGTGCTCGGCGGCGGCGATGTAGGGGCCGGCATCGACCATCGCCCACGGCAACGCGCGGGCGAAGTGGCGCGGCTCCAGTCGCTCGGCCGGCGACCGGCACCAGGCGGCGATGCCGTCGAAGGCCACGCGCAGCACGCTGGTGGGCGCATGGTTGCCGATCGGCTGCAGGCCGATGCGCTGGGCGATGTCGCGGAACGAGGCCTTGCTGATCTGGAACGTCGGGCGGAACGCGGTGCCGAGGATGCCCTGGCGGAACGCGGCGCCGGCGATCTGGTTGGCGAAGCTGATCTGCGACAGGATCTCGATCGGCAGCGCACCGCTCAGCCGGCGCCGGAAAGCCTGCACCTGGCTGGGGCGTGGCGCGATGTAGGTGTAGCGCCGGGTCGCGCTGTCCAGCAGCTGCAGGATCAGGTGGGTCTTGCCCGCGCCTGCATAGGCGTCCAGGTCGATGTGTTCGTCGTCGTTGGCCACGATCGCGCGCAGTGCGCGGGCCTGCTCGGCGGTGTAATCGTGGGTGCGCTCGACATAGGCCGGTGCCTGCGCAACGTCGATCCCGACATCGTCGGGTTCTTCGCCGGCGGCGTCGGTATAGAAGCGGATGGTGTGCGGCTCCAGCGTGGTGCGGCAGGCTGCCTGGAACGGATCCACCGGGTAGTCCGACGGCGACATCCGGCAGAACTCGGCCACCACTGCGTCCGGGCCCAGCACCACGCTCTGTGCGGCCAAGGCCTGCAACGCGTCGTTGAGCTGGCCCGGCATGCCGGCGGCCAGCGCCTTGAACTGCGCATCGGCGTCGTCGGGCTGCGCGGCAAACAGTGCACAGGCCTGGTCGATCAGCCGGGTCAGCGCGGCGCTGTGGTGGGCGCGCCCCTGGCACAGGGCTGCGGCGAACAGGCCGGCACGCTCCAGCGCGCTGGTCGGGATCTGCCCGACATCAAGGAACGCGGCAAGCGCTGTTTCGCTCAGCGGCAGGAAATACACGGGTTGGGTCGGCAGGGGCATTGCAGGGGCAGTCGGACGGCTGCCGGCACGGTAGCAGATGCACCCCGGCTGCGCGTGCAACCGGGGCGTGTTGGCTTATGCTGCGGCAGTGCCCGGCACCTGCCCGGTACGACGTGCCCCTTCCAGCATCACCCGGATCAAGGACCTGTCCATGTTGTTCTTCCTGCTGTTGCTGGCCATCACCGCGGTGAGTTTCTGGATTGTCTTTCTGGGCGGCGCCGAGCGCGTGCAGGGGCTGTTTTCACTGCTCAGCTTCGACCTGATCGACCTGTTCACCGAGCCCCTGACCGCGCAGCAGGTGCGCCTGTGCACGGCGATCACCTGGTGCATCGCGGTGGTCATCATCACGGTGGTCGGCCTGCGCTGATTACATCGCGCTGCCCACCGGGGTGATCCGCCGCGCGTCCTGCTCGGCCTTCACCTGGCGCCACCACGGCGTGCCGGGCTGCGGGGCATCCAGGTCCAGGCGTTCGCCCATGCCCGGCGTTGCCAGCGGAATGCCGCGATGCCGCGCCAGTGCGCTGACCCGCTCGAACGGCTCGTCCCATTGGTGCAGCGCCAGGTCGAAGGTGCCGTTGTGGATCGGCAGCAGCCAGCGGCCCCGCAGGTCCTGGTGGGCGTGCACGGTCTGCTCGGGCTGCATGTGCACGAACGGCCACTTGGCGTCGTAGGCACCGGTTTCGATGAAGGTGACATCGAACGGCCCGTAGCGCTCGCCGATCTGGCGGAAGCCGTCGAAGTAGCCAGTGTCGCCGCTGAAGAACAGGCGCAGGCCGTCATCCAGGATCACCCACGACGCCCACAGCGTGCGGTTGCCGTCGCGCAGCCCGCGGCCGGAGAAGTGCTGGGCCGGGGTGGCCGCGAAACGCACGCCGTCCACCTCGGTTTCCTGCCACCAGTCCAGCTGACGCACGCGGTCGCGCGGCACGCCCCAGGCGATCAGCCGGTCGCCCACGCCCAGCGGGGTCAGGAATACATCGGCGCGCGTGGCCAGATGCTTGATGGTGGCGCGGTCGAGGTGGTCGTAGTGGTCGTGCGAGAGCAGCACGCCGCGAATGGGAGGCAGGTCGTGCAGCGCGATCGGCGGGGCATGGAAGCGCTTGGGGCCCATCCACTGCACCGGCGAGGCACGTTTGGAGAACACCGGGTCGGTCAGCCACCAGCCGCCGCGCAGTTTCACCAGCAGGGTCGAATGGCCCAACCGGTACAGGCTGTGCTCGGGGGCACTGGCCAGTTCGGCGGCAGTGATCGCGCGTACCGGGGGCGGCGCAGGCGGGGTGGTGCCCGCCGGACGGTCGAACAGGAATTCCCACAGCAGCTTGAGCGTACCGGTCACGGTTTCCTTGGGCTTGGGGGCAACGTTGGTGAAGTGGCCGTCCTGCATCTGCGGCGACTGGTCATTGGGGGCAATAGGCACGGTCAGGATCATCCCGATAAGTACAGTGAGGGAGAAGGCGAGGGCAAGCAGGGGGAGGGCTCTCATGCGGCGCCTTCTGGTTGGTGAGTGTGTACGCACTCATTTAACTGAGGAAAAGACAGGGTCATCGTTGGATGCCTTTCCAGAACAGGTCGAACCCGGCCTGCTGCAGCGTCGCGGCGTTCTCGGGGTCGGCCGCCATCGCTTCCAGCGTGGTTTCCAACAGGTTGATCAACACCCGGCCCAGGTAGAACGGCAGCCGCTCCGGATCGATATGGCTGGCCAGGCTGGTTTCCAGCGCCTGCAACATGCTGCCGAACAGGCCGGCGCATTCGCTGCGCGTGTGCGCGCTGATGCGCTCGGACACCTTGAGCTGGCGCAGCGCCATGCGATCGATGGGGTAGGTCGAGCCCCAGGCGATCAACGCGTTCCAGGCATGCAGCACCAGGCCGCGGGCGTCGGCCTGGTCGGGAAAGTCCGCGCCGAGCACCATCGCCAGCCGGGTTTCCAGGCGTACGAACAGCGCGTTGAGCAGCGCGTCCTTGGTCTCGAAGTAGGTGAACACCGTGCCTTCGGCCACCTTCGCCGCCCGCGCGATCTGCGCCGTGGACGCGCCAATGCCCTGCGCGGCCACCAGTTTGGCGGTGGCGTCGAGGATAGCGTCGCGTTTCTGTTCGCTGAGGGGGCGGGCCATGGGAATGAGTAAGTGAGTGCTTGCTCATTTATAGGCGCGTGACCCGTCCGGCGCAAGTGCTGGCATCCACGTCACCCGGATCTGTTCAGCTGGGCATGCCCGGGGCCTTGATCGGCCGCCCGCCCCCGCGTGACCATGCCGGCCTGTTCACGTTGGAACCCCGCCATGGCGCCCGCCGCCCCGATCACCCTGCGCACCCCACGCCTGCTGCTGCGCACACAGGCCATCGCCGATTTCCCCGCGTATGCCGCGTTCCTGGCCTCGCCGCGGGCGAGTGGCCTGGGCGGTCCGTTCGACCTGCGTGCGGCGTGGGGCATGTTCTGCCACGACCAGGCCTGCTGGCACTTCTTCGGCCACGGGGCGCTGATGATCGAGCACGCCGAGACGGGCACCTGCGTGGGCCAGATCGGCATCAACGACGGCCCGCTGTTTCCGGAAAAGGAACTGGGCTGGCTGCTGTATGCCGGTCACGAAGGCCAGGGCTATGCCACCGAGGCGGCGCAGGCGATGCGCGACTGGGCCTTCGACACGCTGGGCGTGGCGACACTGGTCAGCTACGTGGCCGCCGACAACGCCGGCTCGGCGCGGGTGGCCCAGCGGCTGGGTGGAACGCTGGACGCCAGCGCCCCACGCAGCGATCCGCACGATCGGGTGTATCGCTACGCGCGCTGAGCCCTGCCTGCGTTGCCATCCCGTCCGCCGGGGTCTATAAGGCGGTTCTGGGCTGCTTCCGGAAGGCGTGCACATGCCAACGCGTTCGACACCGTCTGCTGCCGCGCCGCGCCTGCTGGCCGGCGGCAATCCGCAGATTCCCAAAGGCGAGGGCGACGCGCCGGTGCAGGCCTACATCGCGGCGATGCCCGGCTGGAAACGTGCCGTGGGCGAACGCCTGGATGCCTTGATCAGCGCGGCGGTGCCGGGCGTGCGCAAGGCAGTGAAGTGGAACTCACCGCTGTATGCCGCTGGCGATGACGGCTGGTTCCTGAGCCTGCATTGCTTCACCGGGTACATCAAGGTGGCCTTCTTCCGGGGCACCGCACTGCAGCCGGTGCCGCCGGAGCCCTCAAAGAGCCAGGACACCCGCTACCTGCATATCCGCGAAGCGGTGCCGTTGGATGAGGCGCAGTTCAGCGCCTGGGTCCGCCAGGCCAGCCGCCTGCCCGGCGAGCGGATGTAACCGGCCCGCGTGCCGGTGGTACCACCCACTGCCATTTCCGCCAGGACATTGCCATGACCAAGGCCGCCTCCCGCAGCACCTCCACCGCATCGGCCGACCCGGGCCCGTCGGCCGCGCAGGTCATCGACGCGAAGATTGCCGGCCTCGACGACTGGCGCGGCACGACCCTGGCGCACGCGCGCCGCATCATCCAGCAGGCCGACCCGGCGGTGGTGGAAACGGTGAAGTGGCGCGGCGTGCCGGTCTGGGAACACGACGGCATCCTGTGCACCGGCGAAACCTACGCGCGCGCGGTCAAGCTGACCTTCGCCAAGGGCGCCGCGCTCGACGATCCGGCCGGGCTGTTCAACGCCAGTCTGGACGGCAACACGCGCCGCGCGATCGACCTGCACGAGGGCGACACGATCAACGCGACGGCACTGAAAGCGCTGATCCGTGCTGCGGTGGCGGTGAACGTGGCGGCCACGGCGGCAAAAAAGTCCGCGCCGCGCAAACGTGCGGCACCCAAGGCGGCAACCGACACGCGTGCCGCGGCGCCAACCGGCACCGCACGCCCCCCGCGCCGGTAAATGTCGGCCGGCCACGAGGCGCATCGTGGCCAACATGACAGTGGCGCGGTGGCAGCGACCGGCGGATTCGGCAAAGATGGGGGCTGCCTTGTCGCCCTGTAGTGCGATGTCGGCTCTCCCCCATTGAAACTGGATCTGCCTGTGCTGAGTGTTGTTGGTGTGCTGCTTGCGTTGTACGTGGTGTGGCGCGTGGTGTGGCCGTTGCGGGTGTCGCTGTCGCTGCGCGGCCCGCTTGGATTGCTGGTGGTGTCGCTGGCCCTGCATCACCGCATCGTGGCCCGGTTCGCCGGCACCATGGCCTCCCCGGAACTTCCCAAACCGGTCCTTGCGGTGCTCGCCACCGGCTTCACCGCGCTGCTGATCGGCGCGCTGGCGGTGTTGGTGCTGGATGCGCTGCTGCTGGGCGCGCGCCTGTTGCGCTGCCCACGTGCCACCGCCGCACTGCGCACCGCATGGCTGCGGCCGGCCGCGATGGGTGTGGCGCTGGTGG
>NZ_QAIW01000154.1:7101-13963 GCF_003061285.1 Stenotrophomonas sp. HMWF003
GCAGACCCGGCACATCGAGGTGGCCATTGATGGCCTGCCGGCACAGTTCGACGGCTACCGCGTGCTGCAGCTCACCGACATCCACGCCAGCCGCCTGCTCACCGGCACCTGGGTGGCCAAGGTGGTGGCCAACAGCAACGCGCTGTCGCCGGACCTGGTGGTGATCACCGGCGACCTGATCGACGGCACGGTGGCTGCGCGTGCCGCCGATTTCGCCCCGCTGGCCCGCCTGCGCGCCCCCGATGGTGTCATCGCCATCACCGGCAACCACGAGTACTACGCGCAGTACGCCGCCTGGATGCAGGCCTTCCGCGCGCAGGGCATGCAGGTGCTGGAGAACACCCACACCGAGGTCCGCCGCGATGACGCGGTGCTGACCATTGCCGGCGTCACCGACCCGGTGGCGGCGCGCTACGGCCTGCCGATGCCGGACCTGGCCGCCGCGCTGGCCGGCGCCGATCCGCATGCCCCGGTGATCCTGCTCGACCACCGCCCCGGCGCGGCGCGTGCCAATGCCGCACGCGGCGTTGCACTGCAGTTGTCCGGGCACACCCACGGCGGGCACATCGTGGGCATGGACCAGCTGGTCAAGCGCGCCAACGGTGGTTACGTGTCCGGGCGCTACGCGGTGGACGGCATGACCCTGTATGTCAGCAACGGTGCCGGGCTATGGGCCGGTTTCGCCGCGCGCATCGGCGTGCCATCGGAGATCACCCTGATTACGCTGCGCCAGGGCGCGCCCAGCCGCACCGCAGCTGAACGCCCCGGCTTGGCAAGTCCGTAGGGAATTGCGACGCTTGCGCGCTGATAGGGTGGAAGACCACGGATGAAGGCAATGCGCAACGCGCTGGGAACGATGATGGTGCTGGCCACCACCGGTGGCTGTGCGCTGCATGGCGATGCGCTGCGCAGCGCACCCGCTGCGGCGGTGCCGACGATGGGCGTGGTGCTGCCCGATACCGAGAGCTGGAGCGTGCATGATCCGGCCGGGCGCGACTATCCGATCTGGGTGGCACTGCCGGCCAGCTACGCGCAGCATCCGCAACGGCGCTACCCGGTGCTGTTCGTCACCGACGCGCTGTACAGCTTTCCGCTGGTGCGTAGCGTGCGCAACCTGGTGGGGCAGGGCGGTGCCAACCTGGAGGATTTCATCCTGGTCGGGCTGCCGCCACAGCAGGGGCTGACCTCCAAACAGAGCCGCTCGCGCGACTACACGCCTACCCAGCCGCAGCGCAGTGCCGACGACGACTACAGCGACGACGTGGTCTACGGCGGTGCCGCGCACTACCGCGATTTCCTGGCCACGCACGTGTTGCCCGCGGTGGACGCGCGCTACCGTACCGATCCGACGCGGCGCAGTTTCGCCGGGCATTCCTACGGCGGCCTGTTCGGCACCTATGTGCTGCTCACGCGCCCGCAGATGTTCCAGACCTACATCCTGTCCAGCCCGTCGCTGTGGTTCGATGCGCACTACATCGACCGCCTCGAACAGGAGTACGCGCAGCAGCACCGCGCGCTGCCGGCACGGGTACTGCTGGCGATCGGCAGCGAAGAGGCACCCACGCCCGATGCGGTGGACGGTCCCCGCAACGACATGGTGCGCGATACGCAGGCGTTCGCCGACCGCCTGCGCCAGCGTGGCTACCAGGGCCTGCAGGTGGATAACCGCGTGGTCCCGGCCGAAGACCACCTCACCGTGTACCCCACCACGCTGACCCGCGCGCTGCTGCAGGTTTACCCGGGCGCCGGCCCGTACGACGGCGGCTGAGCATGCAGACCACGCGCAGCGTGCCGTTGTTCGACGCCCGCTGCAGCCAATGCGGCGCGATGTTCGCCCACCCCAGCCTGGGCGATGCGGTGTATGGCGAACTGCTGCTGTGCAGTGTCGACGGGCGCCAGCACGCGATCGTGGAGGGTTTCAGCGCGGTACCGGCGCAGGTGGCCGCGCTGCTTGCCGATGATCCGCACACGGCGCTGTGGCCCGTGCTGGCCGCGCTCGCCGATCCTCCCGCAGGCGCGTCCTGGTCGGTGGCGCTGCATTGCCCATACTGCGGCCAGCCCGATCCTGCGTTCCAGGAAGGGGCGCGTTGCGGCATGGTGGAGGTTCCCGTGGCCCGCTTCACCCGGTGCGCCACAGGCGACCTGGCGGCGCAGGTGGCACGGCTGGTCGATTCCTTGCGCTGATCCGGTCCGATCAGGCCGGCGCAGCGTCCTGCAGCGACAGGGCGGCAGCCAGTTCCGGTGCCAGCGCGTGGTCGACAGCCATGCGCAGCATCGCCGGGCTGATGTGGCGGCGGTGCACCCGGTTGATCGCCGCCATGTACACGCGGCCAAAGACGTTGAGAGTGCGCACGCGGGTGCCCAGCCCGATCACCGCCGCGCCATCGCCCACCATCTGCACGCGCACGCATGAGCGGAACTGCAGGTGGCGGTCATCGGCGCCGAGCACGACTTCAGCGCTACGGTCGGCGGCGTCGGTAGCCTGTGCGTGCACCGGGAAACGCTGGGCGAAGCGCTCGCCGGGCGCGTCCGACAGCAGCGACGACACCGGGCAGCCCAGCGGCGAGGTACGCAGCCGCAAGGGCGTCACCAGCAGGTTGCGCAGGGCCATCAGCCGGCCCACGCCCGGCGGTGGATTGCGGACGAATCCTTCCAGCACCGCCTCCAGCAAGGCATGCGCCGAGTTCCCCGCCACACTGTGCGCTGGCAGGGTGAGCCGGGTGTAGTCCTGGTGGTCGAAGCCCTGTGGCAGTGCCTGCTGCAGCAGGGAGTCGGCCGGTGGCGCCGGGTGCAGGTCCAGCGTGCCGCAGGTGGCGCGCCGGGCGATGTAGCCATGTGCCGGGCGCAGCCGGGCCAGGCCGCTGCGCACCCACCCGACCAGGTCGCGGCTGCCGGCGCACAGACGGGCCAGTGCCGATGCGGCCGGTGCGCGCAGCGTCAACGTCACCCGCGGCAGCTGGTCCAGGGCGGTCTGGTCGAGCACCTGCTGCACCGCGGGCGGCAGGGTGTCGGTCAGCGAGGGAATATCGGCGGCCCCGGCGTCGATGCGCGCACGCTGCGCGTCGCTCAGTGCGCCACTGCGCTCGTCGGCATGGCACGACAGCGCGAACAGGGCGGGATGCCGGGGATGCCGCGACACGAACTGGTGCCAGGTGCCGCTGCCGAAGCGCACGGTGAACAGGCAGTCCGGCGGCACGTCGATGCAGCGCAGCGCGCGTACGAAGGCAGCCGGATCGTGCTGCAGCTGCACGTCGGACACCGTGGAGAACCGCAACTGGGCACCGCCACTGCCGGCAATGGCGGTGAACATGCGCGGCCCAGCATGGCGATGGAACGGATGCCCATGTCGGCCGACCGAGAACGAATACAGCGACGACGCATCCCCGTGGGCCAGGTGCATACCGCCCAGCCGGGCGGAAGGCTCGTCCAGCGCATCCACGAAGCGCGGATGCTGTGCCTGGCGCAGGCCCGCGTCGCGCAGCAGCGCATCGCCGGCACCGAGCCCGAGCTGGGCGATCAACGCCACTTCGACCGGGCTGCCATCGCCGCAGGACGGCAGGCTGATGCTGGGAAACGAGCGGCTGACGCGGTGGGTATCGAGCATGACGTTCTCCTTGTCCTGCGGCGGTACGGCTCAGGTGGCGGGCTTGCGGCGCGCACGGGCGCGGCTCTCACGCTGCAATGGCCCACCCACCGGGCAGACCTCGGCGGCCCACGCGAACAGCGTGTTGGCCAGCCTGTCGGGCACCTGCCGGAAGTACACGAACTGGCCGCGCTTCTCGCGTTCGATCAGCCCGGCGTCCTCGAGGATGCGCAGGTGGCTGGACAGCGCCGGCTTGCTGAAATCGAAGCGCTCGCCCAGCTCGCCCGCGCTCAACTCGCCGCCATTGAGGTAGGCCAGGATCTGCCGGCGGGCAGTGGAGGCGAGGGCTTCGAAGATGCGGTCCATGGCGGTAGTTAACTAATTCGTTAACTGATGGTGTTCCGCCGGCGCACTGCTGTCAAGCGCCTTTTCAAGCGCGACCTGGACGGTACCGGTGCCTGCCAACGGAGGCTTCGTGCGCGCCCGCGGCAGCAACACGGGCGAGCCCACCCCGCTGGCTGACCTCAAGGGCGAAGACCCGTGGCAGGACCTGTGGTTCCATTCCAACCCCGTGTTCATCGACGCGCGCCCCCGGTAGAGCCACGCCACGCGTGGCTGTGGGCCCATTCGCGCATAATCAGCCCGACGCATGCGCGAATAGGTGCGTGCGCAGGCCAATGGCGTGATGCCCTGCGGTTCTCGGCCTGGCGTTGTGCGTCGCCTGCGCGGTGGATGTAGCGCAGGCGTTATCTCCCGATCCTCGTCCAACCCGGAATCAGACATGAACTACCTGTGGAGCCTGATCGTCGTACTGTGCGCATTTCCAGCATCGGCTACCTCCATAGAGCCGAAGTCTCTGGATCAGATGGTGGCAGCGTCAGACCACATCGTGGTGGCCACCATCCGCGCGGTGGACATGGTCAATGCGCGCGGAGCGCCCGTCCTTTCCCCCGACGCGCGCACCGGGCCCGGCGAATCCAACCAGATGCGCCTGCAGCTGGAAATCAGTGAAGTCTTGTCGCCGCGCGACGGTGCCGTACCGGTTGCGGTGACGGTGCCGCTATGGAAGATGTGGCACTACCGTCTTGGCACGATGCAGAACGAGCTGGTGGGGGCACGCGGCATCTTTCTGCTGGTCGGCCCGCAGCATGCGCCGGTGTATCCGATCGATTTCCAGCGCTCACTGGAGGAGCGCCAAGCCATTCTCGCCTTGATCCGGAAGTGAGCACCCGCGTCTGCGCGTGAAGGGTGTGACAGGAACCGTGCACGGCGCGGTCACCGCGGCGCGCCGACGCTGGCAGCCTGTCCCCAACCCGGATGCGCCATGACCACCCTGACCCTGCCCGAACTGGCCAAGAAGATGGCCAACATCGACTTCACCATGCTGCAGACCCACACCGACAGCGGCGAGATCGCGGCGCGACCGATGAGCAACAACGGTGACGTGGACTACGACGGCGACAGCTGGTTCTTCACCACCGAAGACACCGACATGGTCCGCGAGATCACCCGCGACCCGAAGGTGGCGCTGAGCTTCACCGGCAGCAAGTCGCTGCTGGGCAAGCCGCCGCTGTTCGTGGCGGTGCAGGGCAGGGCAACCCTTCACCGCGACAAGGCGATCATGCAGCAGCACTGGGTAAAAGACCTGGAGCGCTGGTTCGAGGAGGGCGTGGACAGCCCGGGCCTGGTGCTGATCCAGGTAGCCGCGGCGCGTATCCATTACTGGGACGGGGAAGACCAGGGCGAAATCCTGCGCTGAGGGTGGCCGGCATGGCCGCGTCGCGTATGCCGAAGATCGGGTGTGCCGGCTGGTCGATTCCCAGTCGCTACGCCGCGCACTTCGGGCCCGGCGACAGCGCGCTGGCACGCTATGCCACGCGCTTCGAGGTGGCGGAGATCAATTCCTCGTTCTACCGGCCGCACCAACGCACGACCTACGCGCGCTGGGCGGCCACCGTTCCGTCGGGCTTTCGCTTCTCGGTGAAGCTGCCCCGGACGATTTCACACGATTCCGGGCTGGTGGGCGTCGGCCCGCTGCTGGACCGCTTCCTGGACGAGGTGGGCGGACTGGGGCGCACGCTGGGCGCGCTGCTGCTGCAGTTGCCGCCATCATTGGCCCTGGATACACGCCGCGCCGGGAGTTTTTTCCGCGCACTGCGTCGACGCACGCCAGTGCCCGTGGTCTGCGAGCCTCGCCATGCCAGCTGGTTCAGCGCGCCGGCCGAGGCGCTGTTGCAGCGCCACGCGATTTCCCGGGCCGCGGTGGATCCGGCGCGCGTTGCCGCCGCGGCGCTGCCTGGCGGCGCGCAGGGCTGGCACTACTGGCGGTGGCACGGTTCGCCGCGCATGTATTACAGCGATTACCCCGATGCCGCACTGGCCGATCTGGCGGCACAGGCAATGCACCAGCCAGGGCAGGCGCAGGCGCCGTGGGTGATCTTCGACAACACCGCGCATGGCTTTGCGATTGCCAATGCCCTGCGCCTGAAGGAGATCGCCGCGCATGCCTGAAGGCCCTTCCATCGTCATCCTGCGCGAGGCCGCCGCCAAGTTCCGCGGCAAGACCGTGCGCCGTGCGCTCGGCAACAGCAGCCTGGACCTGACCCGCATGGAAGGGCGGCGGGTAGTGGCGCTGCGCAGCTGGGGCAAGCACTTCCTGATCCAGTTCAGCGGGTTCAGTCTGCGCGTGCACATGCTGATGTTCGGCAGCTACCGTATCGATGAACGCAAGCCCTCACCGCCGCGCGTGTCGCTGCAATTCGACACTGGCGAATTGAATATCTACGCCTCGTCGCTGAAGTACATCGAAGGGCCGCTGGAAGACACCTACGATTGGCGTGGCGACGTGCTATCGCCGGCGTGGGACCCGCGCCTGGCCCGGCGCCGGCTCAAGCAGCAGCCAGACACGTTGATCTGCGATGCGCTGCTGGACCAGACGCTCTTTGCCGGCGTCGGCAACATCATCAAGAACGAGGTGCTGTTCCGCACCCGCGTGCATCCCGAATCGACGATCGGCAACATCCCGCCGCGCACGCTGGGCAAGGTGATCGCCGACGCGCGCACCTACAGCGAGGCGTTCCTGGCGTGGAAGAAGGCCGGCACGCTACGCCAGCACTGGCAGGTGCATACCAAACGGACCTGTCCATCCTGTGGCGGGCCGCTGTCCAAGACCTACCCGGGCCATAGCAAACGGCGGACGTTCTTTTGCCCGAACTGCCAGGTGAAGTACTGACGCGCCTGGCCGCTGTGCAGACCTGCCAGGCCGCGCGAGGTTGACGC
>NZ_QAIW01000155.1:0-7688 GCF_003061285.1 Stenotrophomonas sp. HMWF003
GTCGCCGAACGAAGCCGCCCAGCGGCTCACCGCCGACGTGCTGGCCCCGGGCCGCTGGCGCACCAACGGTGCCCTGTCCAACCTGCCGGCGTTCGGTGCGACCTTCAGCTGCAAGCCGGGCCAGCCGATGCAGCGCGTGGACAACGACCAGATCAAGGTCTGGCGCTGAGTCCAGGCGCAGGCAGGGTAAGGAAAAGGGCGCCTTCGGGCGCCCTTTTTCGTTGCGGACCGACGACCGCCGCCGCCCATGTTGCCCGGCCGCGACAGCCACGCATGGCGTGGCTCTACCGTGGATCCGCCGCCAGGCTGCCGCGGTAGGCCACGATCAACCCGACCCACGGCGCGGCGATCTCCACGTCGAACACGAAACGTCCGTCGCGCTCGGTTTCGAACGTGCGCCCGCCCGGCAGCAGCGCCGTCGGCAGCGGAATACCCAGGCACGACCAGCGCCGCGCCACCAGCCGCAGGCAGTCCCCCTCGACCACCAGGGCCAGCGCCACATCCACGATTCCGAAGCGCTCCACCAGCAGGTGCGTGTTCCTGCCCTGCCCGCGACGTTGCCAGGAGGAGAACCGGCGGCCGCCGAAATCGCGGGTCCAGCGTTCGCCGCCGCGTTCGGGGGTAAACCCCACGCTGACCGGCACCGCGCTGGCCGCCGGTGGAAACCCGATCAGCGCCGCCACCATCCGTGCCAGCAGCCCGCGCCCGCGCCGTACCTCGGCGGTGCCCCGCCAGCGTCGTTCGTCCACCCCGGCATGCAGCGCCTGCACCTGCGCCGGCAGCTGTGCGAAGGCGCTGCCCAGCACCTGCTGGTAGAGGCTGGCGTGCGGGTCCTCGCTGCGGAAGCCGGTGAAGATCGCACGGCCCTCGAACAACCGGTGGTAGTCCGACAACGCCAACGCGTGCGTGGCGGGCCGCGCGCCCTCGGCCGGCCTTTCGCCGGCCAGCAGCTTGCGTACCACCGCCTCGGTCGCCATCGACGGAATGTACGGTCCGTCCTCGCCCTCGGCGAGCAGGTGCCAGCTTTCCTCCACCGCCTGGCCCCCGCGCAGGCCGGTGGCATGCACGTACATGCCGCCGCGATGCTCGCCGAACCTCATCCGGTTGAGCACGGTGTAGAACAGGCGCGACAACGGCACCAGCGATGGCAGCCCGAACGTGGCACGCGCCCTGGCCAGCAGGTTGAGCACCCGGTGCAGCACTTCGGGCACCGGACCGGCGCCGATCCAGATGTCGGTCAAGGTGGGATGCTCGGGCGGAATCACCTGCAGGTCGGGCACGTCCACCAGCGAAAAACGCACGTTGCGCAGCGGCACCTTGCCCGGCACGGCGATGGTGAAGCGCCGGCTTTCGGCCAGCCCCAACCCGTGCGAAGGCACGCCGTTGCGCTGCAGCTTCACCGGTGCACCCGCATACCCGACCACCGCGCGCATCACGTTGAGCCCGATGCCCGCATACGGCGACGGGGCGATGCCGCCCTCCACCGCCACGATATCCATGCGCCCGGCCATCTCGCGCAGCACCGCGGCCGTCAGCACCGGAAAGCTGCTGACCCCGGACAGCACGAATATTCCGGCGGCCCGGGCCTGCGCGTCGAACCGGGCCACGCCGAACACGAAATCGGCCGCATCGGCGAAGTCCAGGTACGGAATGCGTGCGGCAATGCAGGCCTCGATCACGCTGTACGGGTGTTCACCGTAATCCTGGAACGGACCGGAAGCGTCCACCAGCAGGTCCGGCTGTTCGGCGTGCAGCAGCGGCGCGATGTGCTGCCGGTCGGCGCGCAGCGGGCGCAGCACCGGCGCGCCGGTGTAGTCGGCACAGAACGCGGTCGCGGCGGCGAGGTTGCGGCCGCAGATCAGCAGTTCGAGGTCGGGCCGGTCAGCCAGCAGTCGCGCCAGGCGCCCGCCGAAGACGCCATACCCACCCAGGATCAGTAGTTTCATGCGGGAAACGTCCTTGCTTCTGTTCCACCCGTGGCCTGGATACGACGAAGGGCACCGTCGGTGCCCTTCGCGTGATGTACCGCCTACGCGTTCGCCGCTAGCGGACGCTGCGGAGGTGGTTCTTGCGCGGACCGCCACCCGGCGGGCGCTTGTTGAACGGCGGTTGGCCGCGCCAGTACCGGATCAGCAGCCAGCCAAACAGCATCCCGCCCAGGTGCGCGAAGTGGGCCACGCCCGGCTGCCACCCGGTGGCGCCGAGCATCAGCTCCATGGCGCCGAACACGATCACGAAGGTGCGCGCCTTCATCGGAATCGGCGGGAACAGCAGCATCACCCGCTGGTTCGGGAACAGCATGCCGTAGGCCAGCAACAGCCCGAACACACCACCGGAGGCACCGAGCACGGTGGCCGGGTCGGCCATCATCATGCCCACCAGCAGCTGGCACAGACCGGCGCCGACGATGCAGACCAGGTAGTAGGTCAGGAAGCGCTTCTCGCCCCAGGTCTGTTCCAGCGGCGCGCCGAACATGAAGAGCGCCAGCATGTTGAAGAACAGATGGCCAAAGCCGCCATGCAGGAAGCCGTAGGTCAGCAGCTGCCACGGCTGGAAGTTGCCGCCCGGCGAGAACGGATCGAAGCCATCGCGCAGCGGCTGCAGCATGAACGGCTCGAAGGTGCCGTTGCCCAGCAGGAACGGCTGCTGCAGCAGGAACAGCACGATGTTGGCAATCAACAGTGCCTTGGTGACAGTGGGCAGTCGCGGAAACATGAGGGCATCCTTTGGAACCGTGCCCATCATAGCCGCAGCGCCCTGCCGTGGCCGCCTCCTGCGTCGTCGCATTCAACCACCGCTTCCCGTAGCGGGGTCAGCCCGGTCCCCACAGCGCGGCGTCCAGGTCGTCACCGGTGCTGCGCGGCATCTGCTTGACCCGCCCGCGCTCGATCGCCACCCCTTCGGCACGCAGTCGCTGGCTCTGCTCGCGCCACCCGCGCGACCCCTCGGGCATGGCGATGCGACCATCAGAGCGCAGCACCCGGTGCCACGGCAGGTCCGGGTCTTCGTTCATGCCCAGCACGCGCGCGGTGAGCCGCGCCCTGCCCGGCAAGCCGGCCTTGGCCGCCACCTGGCCATAGCCCATCACCTGCCCGCGCGGGATTGCGCGGATCACCGCCAGGATGCGCTCGCGCGCCTGCGTCGCCGCATCGGCGGCCGACACGGCATCGGCCGGTGTCACGCGCGCACGCGGCTGACCAGCAGCACCCCGAGCAGCACCAGGGCGGTTCCCAGGATCTGCCACGGTCCCATGGGTTCGTCGAGCAGCCATAGACTCATCACGATGGTGGATACCGGCCCGAGCATACCCACCTGGGCGGCCAGCGACGAGCCGATCCGCTTCACCGCCAGCATGATCGCCAGCACCGGCAGCACCGTGCACAGGGTGGCGTTGATCAGCGACAGCCAGTACACCGGCGCCGGAGCCTGTCCCAGCGCGGCCAGCGGGTGCAGCACCGCGAAATGCAGCACGCAGAGCACGCAGGCCACGCAGCTGGCGTAGGCGGTAAGGCGGATCGCCCCGATCCGCGCCACCACCTGGCCGCTGCCGAACAGGTACAGCGCGTAGCTCAGGGCACTGGCAAACACCAGCGCACTGCCGAGCAGGATGCGCCCTCCCTCCAGCTGCAGGTCATGGCCGAACGCCAGCAGCACGCCCAGGTAGCTCAGCCCCAGTGCGACCAGCTGCCAGCGCCCGGGCCGCTTTTTCAGCAGCACCAGGCTGATCAACAGCACCAGGGTGGGATTCAGATACAGGATCAGCCGTTCCAGGGTCACGCTGATGTACTGCAGCCCCTGGAAGTCGAGCAGGCTGGACAGGTAGTAACCGGTGAAGCCCAACCACAGCACCCGGCCGCGATCGCCCCAGGACAGTGCCGTGGCCCGCCGCGCCGACCACACCGCCAGCAGTGCGAACAACGGGAAGGCCATCAGCATGCGCAGCGCCAGCAGCGTGGTGGCATCCACGCCATGCCGGTAGGCCAGTTTGACGATCACCGCCTTGCCTGACGCCGCGATGGCGCCCACCGCAGCCAGCGCGATGCCGCCTGCAGCGATACGGGCGGAGGACGTGGGCAGCGCGGAAACGGTAGGCGGCATCGGGACGGCAGACGGCCGCACGGGGCGGCCGGAGGATGGAAGGGAGAACGAATTGTCGCATGGTGCCCGACGGCGCGGACCGGGTCGGGCCAGGCTCCCGGCGTGTCGCGCGGGCCTACCGCATCAGCACGATTTCTTCGGCCGAGGTCGGATGGATCGCCACGGTGTCATCGAACTGGGCCTTGGTCGCGCCCATCTTCACCGCCAGCGCAAAGCCCTGCAGGATCTCGTCGGCGGCTTCGCCGAGCAGGTGCACGCCCACCACGCGCTCCTCTTCGCCCACGCAGACCAGCTTGAACAGGCTGCGCTGGGTGCCGTCGGAGAGCGCTTCCAGCATCGGGCGGAAGTTGCTGCGGTACACGCGCACGTCGCCGTGCTGCTCGCGTGCCTCTTCCTCGCTGAGCCCCACCGCGCCCAGCGCCGGGTGCGAGAACACCACGCTGGCCACGTTGGCGTAATCCATCTTCGCCTGCGGGTTGCCGCCAAACAGGCGGTCCATCAGCTTGCGCGCGGCTGCGATCGCCACCGGCGTCAGCCCGACCTTGCCGGCGATGTCGCCCACCGCGTGCACGCTGGGCACGGCCGTGGTCTGCCACTCGTCGACCTCGACTTCCCCCTTGTCGCCCACCACGATCCCCAGCGCTTCCAGCCCCAGGCCAGCGCTGTTGCCGCGGCGGCCGGTGGCGAAGAACAGCTGGTTGAACACCGCCTCGTGCGGGCCGTCATGGCCGTAGGCGACCACCGCCTCGCCCTCTCGGCGCAGTTCGCGCAGGCGATAGTTGAAATGCACCTGCACGCCTTGGTGACGCAGGTTTTCAGCCAGCTGCGCGGTGAGTTCGGCGTCGAAGCGTTCCAGCAGCCGGGCGCCACGCACCAGCAGCGTGACCTTGCTGCCCAGCGCCTGCAGCAGCCCGGCCAGTTCCACGGCAATGTAGCCGCCGCCGACAATGGCCACCCGCTCGGGCGCATCGCACAGGTTGAAGAAATCGTCCGAGACCGCGCCCAGTTCCGCGCCGGGAATGTCCGGCCGCTGCGGATGGGCGCCGGTGGCAATCAGGATGTGGGTGGCACTGATGCGCACCCCATCGCTGCATTCCACCGTATGCGCATCCACCAGCCGGCCCTTGCGCGGCACCCGCACCACGTTGTTCTCGTTCAGGCGCTTGAGGTAGCTGGCATGGATGTTGGCGATGTAGGCCTGGCGATGCACCACCAGTTCCTTCCAGTCCAGCGCCGGCCGCACCGGCACGTCGAAGCCCATGGCCGCGGCCATGCCGATCTTGGCCGACAGATCGGCCGCCAGCCACATCGCCTTCTTCGGCACGCAGCCCACGTTGACGCAGGTGCCGCCCAGTTCGCCGGGCTCCAGCATCGCCACGCGCTGCCCGTGTTGCGCGGCGCGGAACGCCGCCGCCAGGCCGCCGGAGCCGCCGCCCAGCACGATCAGGTCATAGTCGTAGTGATTGCTCATTGGTAGTGCTCGACTCGGTAAGGTGCGCCACGCGGTGCAACGCTGTTGCCGCCACCGCGCATGCAGGCCATGAGCATGCCATGCCCGGCCGCGATCCAGTCGTGACGACGACGGTCAGTGTCAGGCGGCCGCGCGTCGCAGCGGCGGCCAGTGCAGGTAGGTCATCGCACGCCACGCCCACTCCAGCGGGCCGAAGCGGAAGTAGCGCAGCCACACCGTGCTGGCCAGCACCTGCAGCGCGAACAGCGCCATCGCGAACGGCACCTGGCCGGCGCGTGGCATCTGTTCAAAGGCGCCCAGGCCATACCCGTAGAACACCCACGTGCACACCAGCGACTGCGCGATGTACTGGGTCAGCGCCGTTCGCCCCACCGGTGCCAGCCATGCCAGGCGCGCACGTGCCTGCACGATCCAGGCCAGGTAGCCCAGGCACATCAGCAGCGACGCCACCGAATTCAGCGCGAACGCCGCGCCGCTGGCGGGGGTGAAGGTGCCCGGCGGCAGGTACGGCTGCCAGAGCGCGCTGGCCACCATCATGACCAGCCCAGTGGGCAGTGCCATCCAGCGCAGCCGCCAGAACAGCCGCGCGAACGTGTCCGGCGTGGCCAGCGCGCCGCTGCGGGCGAACCAGCTGCCGATCAGGAACATGCCCAGCACTTCCGGCCCCACCACGATGATCGCGCTGAGCTGGGCGAAGAAGTCACGCAGGCGCTGCGCCACCGCCTGCAGGTAGGTGCCGTGGCCGTACGCCTGGCGCTGCATGTCGATGGTCTGCCCGGCCTGGGCCACGGCGTCAGCCACCTGCGTGCCAGACGTCTCCAGGTGCGCCGACAGGCCCATCAACAGGCCCAGCAGCAGCATCAGCGCGGCCGCGCACAGATACGTCAGCACCCCCATCGCGGGCAGCCAGCGCGTGGGCGCTTCGCGACAGGCCAGCAAAGGCAGCGACACCAGCGCATACACCACCAGGATGTCGCCGGACCAGACCAGCAGCGCATGACACAGGCCGATCAGCAGCAGGGCCGCGCTGCGTCGCAGGTAAAAGGGGGTGAACGCGCGCCGCGCTGCGTCGGCGCGCTGGGCCATGATCGCAAAGCCGGCGCCGAACAACAGCGAGAACAGGGTGAAGAACTTGCCTTGCACCAGCACGTAGATGGCCGCGTCCGCGGCGTAGTCCAGGCCGTGCCAGTGCGGGTCGATGCCGGTGAAGGCCAGGTCCAGCGGACCGCTGAAGGCCTCCAGGTTCATCAACAGGATGCCGAACAGGGCGAAGCCGCGCAGGATGTCCAGCACCGCGATGCGGTCGCCGGCGGCAACCGGCTGCAGAAGGGGGGAAGCAGCGTTCACAGGCACTCCGTCCGGCAAGGCGGTCATTATGCGGCGGCGTGGGCGCCCACGAACGCAGCGTGCGGGGCGCACAACGGCAACGGCCCGCCGAAGCGGGCCGTTGGATCAGGCGGGTTGGCCAGCACTCAGTGCTGGTGGCCACCGTCGCCGTGCACGTGGCCGTGCTCGAGTTCTTCGGCCGCCGCTTCACGCACGTCGACGATCTCGACCGAGAAGTGCAGGTCCTTGCCGGCCATCGGGTGGTTCAGGTCCACGTCGACCACGCTCATGCCGACCTTTTCAACGGTGACCGCGCGCGGGCCGAAGTTGGTCTGCAGCACGACCTGCTGGCCCGGGACCAGCTTGCTGGTGCCGAAATGCTTCTTCGGCACGCGCTGGGTCAGGCCCTCGCGACGTTCGCCGTAGGCATCGGCCGCCTTGACGTCCACCTCGAAGGTGGCGCCGGCTTCCTTGTCCATCATGGCGTTTTCCAGGCCCGGGATGATGTTGCCGTGGCCGATCAGGATCGCCAGCGGATCACGGTCCTTGGAGCTCTCGATCGGCTCCTGGCCCTGTTCGGCAACGGTGTAGTGGAAACGGACGACGCGGTCTTTTTCGATCTTCATGCGCAACTCTGGCTGGTCGCTGCCGATGGCAGACGGGTGGGGCGGGTTGTTCCCCGCCGGATACGCCGCCATCATGACGGCCTTCTGAGGCCGCGCATTATCCGGACAACCTGCACATGACGCCAGTTCCGCGCTCAACAGGGCGGTGAGGGCCAGCAGGGCCAGTC